>NZ_MKSS01000248.1:0-9546 GCF_001897365.1 Hydrogenophaga sp. 70-12 | reverse complement strand
GAGCATCGTGATGAAGCTGCGCTCGGCCAATGGCCAGCCGGTGGCCAAGATCTCGGACACGCCGGGCAAGGCCCTGTGCGACGACGCCACCTTTCTGGCCTACCTGCGCCAGGTGTTCCAGGTGCCGGCCGGTGCGCCGGCCCTCAGCCCGGCGCACCCTGGCGAATGAGGGCGCGCGCCGCCGCCTTCTCCAGTTCGGCGACGACGAACACCCCCAGCCCGGCCGCGCCCACCCCAACCCACTCGCGCGCGCCCAGGGCCGTGGTGCCGAACACCGCCTGCAGCGGCGGCAGGTAGACGAAGGCCATCTGCAGCAGCAGGCAGGCGCCCAGCGCCCAGGCCACCACGGGGTTGCCCCCCAGGCCGGCGCGGCCCAGCGCGGGCGCCAGCACGAAGCGGCTGTTGAGCAGGTAGAACATCTCGGCCATCACGATGGTGCTGACCGCCATCGTGCGCGCGGTCTCCAGCGCCGTGCCGCGCTCCAGCTCCCACAGGAACAGGCCGAGCGCCGCCGCCATCATGAGCACGGACACCATGAGCACGCGCCAGGCGAAGAAGCGCGAGAGCAGCGGCTCGCCCGGCGCGCGCGGCGGGCGGCGCATGAGGTCGCCCTCGCCCGGCTCGAAGGCCAGGGCCAGACCGAGCGTGCTGGACGTGACCATGTTGATCCACAGCACCTGCGCGGGCGTCATGGGCAGCGTGAGGCCGAACAGGATGGCGGCGATCACCACCAGCGCCTCGCCGCCGTTGGTGGGCAGCATGAACAGGATGAACTTGCGGATGTTGTCGTACACCGCGCGGCCCTCGCGCACCGCGGCGGCGATGGTGGCGAAGTTGTCGTCGGCCAGCACCACGTCGGCGGCTTCCTTGGCGGCTTCCGTTCCCTTGCGGCCCATGGCCACGCCGACGTCGGCGCGCTTGAGCGCGGGCGCGTCGTTCACGCCGTCGCCGGTCATGGCCACCACCTGGCCGTGGCGCTGCAAGGCGTTCACCAGCCGCAGCTTGTGCTCGGGGCTGGCGCGCGCGAACACGTCCACGTCCAGCGCCACGCGCTGCAGGGCCTCGTCGTCCATCAGCTCGATCTCCGCGCCCGTGATGGCCGGCTTGCCCGCGCCGATGGCGAGCTGCGCGCCGATCGCGCGCGCGGTCTCGCCGTGGTCGCCGGTGATCATCTTCACGCGGATGCCCGCCGCGTGGCAGTCGGCCACGGCGCGCACCGCCTCCTCGCGCGGCGGGTCGGCGATGCCCACCAGCGCGAGCAGGGTGTAGCCCGCGGCCACGTCCTCGAAGGCCAGGCCCGCGCCCGCCGGGGCCGCGCGCTTGCAGGCCAGCCCGAGCAGGCGCAGGCCGCGCGCGGCCATGTCGGTGGCCATGCGCCGCCAGGTGTCGACGTCGATCGCCCGTTCGCCCTCGGGGCCCCACTCGCGCGCGCTGATCTCGAGCATCTTCTCGGGCGCGCCCTTCACGAAGATCCACGGCTGGCCTTCGTCGTCGTGGTGTGCGGTGGCCATGAAGCGGTGCTGCGACTCGAAGGGAATGGCGTCGGCGCGCGGCCAGGCGGCCTGGGTGTGCCCGTGCAGCAGGCCGGCCTTGTGGCCCAGCACCAGCAGGGCGCCTTCGGTGGGATCGCCCACCACCGTCCACTGCCCGGCCTCGCCGGCCATGCGCGCGTCGTTGCACAGCACGCCCGCGCGCAGCGCCAGCGCCAGCGCGGGGTGGTGATCGGCGTCGATCGTGCGTTCGCCCACGCGGAACTCGCCCTCGGGCGCGTAGCCGGCGCCGCTCACGCGCACGTCCAGTCCCGCGCACACCACCCGCTGCACCGTCATTTCGTTGCGCGTGAGGGTGCCGGTCTTGTCCGAGCAGATGACGGTGACCGAGCCCAGCGCCTCCACCGCCGGCAGGTGGCGCACGATGGCCTGGCGGCGCGCCATGCGCTGCACGCCGAGCGCGAGCGTGATGGTCATGATGGCGGGCAGGCCTTCGGGGATCGCCGAGGCCACCAGGGCCACGATCATCATGAACATGTCGGTCGCCGGGTGGCCGCGCAGCCACACGCCGACGGCGAAGGTGAGCAGCGCCAGCGCCAGGATGGCCAGGGCGAGCGCGCGCCCGAAGCGGTCGATCTGGCGCAGCAGCGGTGTGGCGCCCGTGGCCACGCCGGCGAGCAGCTGGTCGATGCGGCCGATCTCGGTGTCGCGGCCGGTGGCCACCACCAGGCCGCTGGCCTGGCCGTAGCCCACCAGGGTGCCGGCATAGGCCATGCCCCGGCGGTCGCCCAGCGCCGCGTCGGCCGCCACGGCGCCGGTGTCCTTCGCTGCCGGCAGCGATTCGCCCGTGAGCGTGGATTCGTCGCAACGCAGTCCCTTGACCTGGATCAAGCGCAGGTCGGCCGGCACGCGGTCGCCCGAGGCCAGGAGCACCACGTCGCCGGGCACCAGCTCGGCCGCGTCGATCTCTTGCCGCAGGCCGTCGCGCAGCACCACCGCCCGTGGCGAGAGCATGGCGCGTATCGCCTCCAGGGCAGTCTCGGCCTTGCCTTCCTGGACAAAGCCGATGAAGGCGTTGATCAGCACGGCGGCCAGCAGCACGCCCGTGTCCACCCAATGGCCCAGGAAGGCGGTGATCGCGGCCGCGCCCAGCATGACGTACAGCAGCACGTTGTGGAACTGCGCCAGCAGGCGTGCCCAGGGGCCGCGCCGGCGCGCGCCCTCCAGCCGGTTGGGGCCGTGGCGCGCCAGGCGTTCGGCGGCCTCGCGCGCGGACAGGCCCTCGCGCCGGGCCGACAGCCGCGCCAGCGCCGCCTCGGGCGTGCTGGCGTGCCAGGCGGGCGCCGCGTCCGCCGGGGCCGTTCCATCTCGCCAATCCTTCGTTGCCACCGCAGGTCCTCCTGCCGGCATGTTCGCGCGGCGAGCGCGCCGCCGCATCCCCAAAGGCGAGCGCCGCGCACAGTCTTTGCGCCGCCGCGCCGCCATTGCGTTATTGGTCGCGGCCATATCACGTATCCGTATTTCCGACTTGTCCCCGGCCGGGGGGGCTTCTAGTCTCCGTCGCCAACCGATACACAAGGCGGAGACAAGACATGAGCATCCCCATCCGGGCCGTGCCGCTGGACGAGGGCACCGGCTACCAGCGCAAGCGCGTGTCCCACGATGGCCGGCTCACCGAGGTGGGCCGCGGCACGCCGATGGGCGAGCTGCTGCGCCGCTACTGGCACCCCGTGGGGCTGTGCTCGCACGCCACCGACACGCCGCGCGAGGTGCGCATCCTCGGCGAGGACCTGGTGCTCTACCGCGACAAGAAAGGCCGCCCCGGCCTGCTGCACAACCGCTGCTGCCACCGGGGCACCACGCTCTACTACGGCCGCGTGGAGGAAGAAGGCATCCGCTGCTGCTACCACGGCTGGCTGTTCGACGCCGAGGGCCGCTGCCTGGAGCAGCCCTGCGAACCCGAGGGCGGCGCCGCACACCGCGGCAAGGTGCGCCAGCCCTGGTACCCCGTGCAGGAGCGCTACGGCCTCATCTTTGCCTACCTGGGGCCGCCCGACCGCAAGCCCGTGCTGCCGCGCTACGACGCGCTGGAGGAGCTCGACCCCGGAGAGTTCATCGACGTGGACGACACCAGCATCGGCAGCGGCGGTGGCGCGATCGCGCCCTGCAACTGGTTGCAGCACTACGAGAACGTGATCGATCCGTTCCATGTGCCCATCCTGCACGGCAACTTCAGCGGCACGCAGTTCACGCCCACCATGAACCTCATGCCGCAGGTGAAGTTCGACCTCACCGAGCGCGGCGTCAAGGTGTTCAGCACGCGCCAGCTCGACGGTGGCCAGGTGATGAAGCGCACCACCGAGGTGGTGCTGCCCACGCTGCGCGTGGTGCCCAACCCTTACGTGGGCAAGTACGGCAAGGTCGAGTCCATCGGCTGGACCGTGCCCATCGACGACACGCACTACCGCATCTACACCGCCGCGCGCGTGACGAAGAAGGGCGAGATCCTGCCGCGCGCGCCCGACGCCGCGACCCGCCCGCGCTGGGACCAGATGACGCCCGAGCAGCGCCGCGACTTCCCCAACGACTGGGAGGCCCAGGTCGGCCAGGGCCCCATCACGCTGCACGGCGAGGAGCACCTGGCCACCACCGACCGCGGCATCGTCATGCTGCGCCGGCTGCTCGCGCGCCAGGTCGAAGCGGTCGAGCGCGGCGACGACCCCGTCGGCGTGCACTTCGACGAGGCCTCGGCCTACGTCCGGCTCGAAGCGGGCCAGTATGTCGAACCCGCCGAACCGACCGAGCCGGCCAGGTGATCCCCGCGTTCCCGTCCCACCACAAGACACGACACGACAGGAGACAAGCCATGCAACGACGCCAACTCATGGGGGCCGTGCTCGCGGCGGCCACCGCCTGCGCCGGCCTCATCGGCGCGAGCGCCGCCCACGCGCAGGGGCCGGTCACCTTGCGCTACGCCACCTTCCTGCCCCCAGGCGGCCTGTTCACCAAGGACGATGGCGTCATGGGCCGCTGGGCCAAGTCGGTCGAGGAGGCCTCGGGCGGCGAGGTGAAGATCCAGATCCTGCCGGGCGGCACCCTGGGTGCGGCGGGCCGCAACCCCGGCGCGCAGCTCAAGCTCGTCACCGACGGCATCGCCGACATCGCCTTCGTCATTCCGTCCACCACGCCGGGGCGTTTTCCCGACGACAACCTCTTCGGCCTGCCCGTGAGCGAGAGCGCGGCCGAGGGCTCGCTCACCTTCTGGAAACTGCACGAGCAGGGCCTGATGCGCGGCTACGACGACAAGTCCTTCTACATCATCGGCCTGCTGGTGAACCCGCCCAACGTGCTGCACACCAAAGGCCCGGTGAAGAAGGTGGAGGACCTGCGCGGCCTGCGCCTGCAGGCCAGCGGCGCCGAGCAGCAGGAGCTGATCCGCGCCCTGGGTGCGACGCCGGTGGGCACGGTGTCCGTGCGCGAGGCAGCCGAGGCCATCAGCCGCGGCGTGGTCGACGGCACGCCCAAGGACTGGCTGGCCCTGCACTCCTTCCGCATCGCCGACGCCACCGCGCACCACGTGAACATCCCCATGGGCGCGTCCACCATCATGTTCGCGCTCAACCGCGCCAAGTACGACAGCCTCTCGCCCAAGGCCCGCGCCGCCATCGACCGCTTCAGCGGCGAGCCCTTCGTGCGCATGGCCGGCAAGCTGTTCGACGAGTACACCGACGCCAAGCACAAGGAGACGGTGGACGACAAGAAGCGCCAGGTGATCACCCTGCCGCCCGAGGAGCGCGCGCGTTGGGACAAGGCCATGGGCACCGTGGTGCAGGACTGGCGCCAGCGCGACGCCGCCAACGAGCGCCTCTGGCAGGCCTTCACCAAGACCCGCGCGCAGGTGCGCGGCGAACTGGGCATGAAGTGATGGCCGCCGGGCGCGCGCCCGGCGCCGGCTCAGGCCGCCATGGGGGCGGCGGCTTCGGCGGCGGCGGCGTGCGCCACCTGCCGGATCTCCTCGCGCAGCCAGCGCAGGCCCGGGTCCTCCTCGGTGCCCCGGTCCCAGTACAGGCAGGAGCGGTAGCCCTCCAGGTGCACCGGCAGCGGCAGGGTCTGCAGCCGATCGCCGAACAGGCGGGCCAGCCGCGCGGGGAACACCGAAATCATGTCGCTGCGCGAGATCACGTCGGCCGCCTGATCGAAGCTGGGCATGGACAGGCGCACCAGGCAGTGGCGCCCATGCCGCGCCACGCTGTCCTCGAGCACGCTCTCGATGTTGGGGTAACGGAAGCCGAAAAACACATGTGGCCATTGGCAGAACGCTTCCAGCGGGTCTTCGCTGCCCGTGAACCCGGGGTGCCCCTTGCGCGTGACGAGCACGAAATGCTCCTCGAACAGCACGGCCGAGTTCAGGCCCGAGCGCATGCTCGGCTCGGGCGCGCAACCCAGGTCCACGTCGCCGCGGCGGATGCGCTCGAACAGCGTGTGGAACTGCGGCGGCTCCCAGGCGATGCGCACGCTCGCGTTCGTGGCGTGCAGCCGCGCCATCAGCGGCGCCAGGATCAGGCGGCTGCTGTAGTCGCTGCCGGCAATGCGGAAGATGCGGTCGGAACCCGTCGGGTCGAAACTGTGGCCGTTCTCCAGCAGGCGGCCCATGCGCAGCAGCAGGTCGGCCACCGCGTCGGCCATGGACAGCGCCAGCGGCGTGGGCGACACGCCGTGGGGCGTGCGCTTGAACAGCGGGTCGCCAAAGGTGCGGCGCAGCTTGGCCAGCGAGCCGCTCACCGCCGGCTGGCTCAGGAACAGGCGCGCCGCCGCGCGCGACACGCTGCGCTCGCGCATCAGCGCGTCGAAGGTGCGCAGCATGCCGATGTCGAGGGCGCGCAGGTCGATGCGGGGGGGCTTGCTCATGCGGGCGCTGTCGTGTGGACCGTCGTGAGGGAGCGGCGATTCTGGACCGGGACACCCATCGAAGGGCATAGGGCATGACCCTGCCATCGCCCAACCACAGAACAGGAGACACCCCATGAACGCCATCGACGCCGCGCTGCGCCGCTTCGCCTACTGGCTGGCGGCCGCCGGCCTGTGCCTGCTCTTCCTCAACGCCATCGCCACCGTGCTCGACGTGCTGGGCCGCACCCTGTTCGCCACGCCAATCGACCGGCTCAGCGACGTCTCCGGCCTGATCTACATCCTGGCCGCCGCCTGCTGCGTGCCCGCGGCCACCGCGCAGATGCGGCACATCACGATCAAACCGTTCGAGGAGCGGCTCGCGCCCCGCCCCTACGCCGCGCTGGAGGGCCTGGCCGCACTGCTCAAGCTGGCGGTGTGGTGCGTGCTGGCCTGGCAGCTCTGGGCCCACGCGGCCGAGATGGACGCCACGCACCAGACCCTGTCGCAACTGCGCGGCGTGCGGGTCGCGCCGTTCTGGACCTTCGTGGCGCTGGCCATGAGCTTCAACGCCCTGCTCGAAGCGCTCAACCTGCTGCGCTTCGCCAGGGTCGCGCTCGGTGCGGTGCCACCCGAGACCGCCGCGCCCGCCGAATCCGCCGAGCCCGCCAACATGCTCTGAGCCCGGGCCGCACACCATGTCCTCCACCACCATCATCCTGTTCGGCTTTGTCGGCCTGTTCGCGCTCATCCTGCTGCAGGTGCCCATCGGCGTGGCCATGATGGTCTCGGGCGCCGCGGGCTTCGCCGCGATCGTGGGCGTGCAGCCCGCGCTCTCGATGTTCGGCGGCGAGGTCGCGTCGTCCTTTGCCAGCGCCGATCTCGCGCTGATCCCCATCTTCCTGCTGATGGGCAACTTCGCCAGCGCGGCCGGCCTGTCCACCGACCTCTACCGCCTGGCCGACGCCTTTGTGGGCCACCGGCGCGGCGGCCTGGCCCTGGCCACCCTGGGTGGCTGCGCGGGCTTCGGCGCGCTGTGCGGCTCGTCGCTGGCCACCGTCGGCACCATGCACCGCGTGGCCTATCCCGAAATGCTGGCGCGCGGCTACCCGCCGCATTTCGCGGCCGGCACCATCGCGGTGGGCGGCACGCTGGGCATCCTGGTGCCGCCCTCCATCATCCTGGTGGTGTACTCGGTGCTGGCCGAGACCTTCGTCATCGACCTCTACATCGCCGCCCTGTTGCCCGCGCTCATGGCCGTGGTGTTCTACGGCGTGGCGGTGATCCTCTACGGCCTGCTCCGCCGCGACGCCATGCCCGCCGGCCCGCGCCTGAGCTGGGCCGAGCGCCTGGTCGCCGTGCGCCAGTCGCTCTTTGTCATCGCGCTCGCCAGCCTGGTCATCGGCGGCATCTATGCCGGCGTCTTCACCGCGCTGGAGGCGGCCTCGGTGGGCGCGGTGCTGTCTTTCTCCGCCTACCTGTTGCGTCGCGGCTGGCAGCGCGCCGAGGTGTTCAAGCTCATCGGCGAGACGGCCAGCGTCACCGGCATGATCTACGTGATGGTGATCGGCGCCTCGGCGTTCAACTACTTCGTCACCGTCAGCGGCGTGGCCGATCTGTTCATGGCGGCGGTCAATGCCACCAGCCTGCCACCCTGGGGCGTGATCGCCATGATCCTCGTGGTCTACATCGTTCTCGGCGCCTTCTTCGACGAGGTGGCCACCATGCTGATCACGCTGCCCTTCGTGCTGCCGCTGATTGTGTCCTGGGGCTACGACCCGCTGTGGTGGGGCATCGTCAACGTCACCGTCATCATGATCGGCCTGTTCTGCCCACCCATCGGCCTGAACGTGATGGTGATGCACGGCCTGGTGCGCAACGTGCCCCTGCGCCGCATGTACGTGGGCGTGCTGCCCTTCCTGCTGGCCGACTTCCTGCGACTGGGCCTGCTGGTGGCCTTCCCGTTGATCGCGACCTGGCTGCCCACGGCCCTGCGTTGATTGCCATGAAAGCGATGGCTTGACGCAGTAGGACAAGCGTCCTATGCTGCGTGGCATTGTCTGGGACAAATGTCCTAGGAACCATGCAAGGCGTCAGTGACCATCCGCGACCAGATCATCGACACCGCCGACCGGCTGTTCTACGAGCACGGTTACGCGCCCACATCCTTCAGTCACATCGCGGATGCCGTGGGCATCTCCCGCGGCAACTTCTACTACCACTTCAAGACCAAGGATGAGATTCTTGACGCGGTGATTGACCTGCGCCTGGTTCGCACGCGGCAGATGCTGGACGACTGGGGCGCCCAGGTCGACGACCCGGCCGAGCGCATCCGGCTGTTTGTCGAGATCCTGCTGCGCAACCAGGACAAGATCATGCGCCACGGCTGCCCGGTCGGCAGCCTCTGCCAGGAACTCGCCAAGCTGGACCACGCAGCCCAGGGCCGCGCCGGCGGCGTCATGGCGCTGTTCGCCGAATGGCTGCGCGAGCAGTTCGAGCGCCTGGGCTGTGGCGATCACTCGGCCCGTTTCGCCTTGCACCTGCTGGGCCGCACCCAAGGGGTGGCTGCCCTGGCCAACGCCTTTGGCGACCCGGCCTACGTCCGACAGGAAGTCGAGCTCATGAGCGAGTGGGTGCGCTCGTGCGCGCCCACCTTTCCCAGCCGCGCGCGACGCCGCGCGAACGCCTGAATCCTTTTGGAGGCCCCATATGCATCTCGTCCTTTTGCGCTTCGGCACCCATCGCGATCGCGCGCCCCAGCACATGGCCGGTCACAAGGCCTGGCTGCAACGCGGCTTCGACGATGGCGTGTTTGTCTTCGCGGGCAGTCTGGGCGGCGCGCAAGGAGGGGCGGTTCTGGCGCACCGCGAGCCGATTGACGCACTGCGCGAGAGGATTGCCCTGGACCCCTTCGTGGCGGAGGCTGTGGTGCAGGCCGAGATCCTCGTGATCGAGCCATCGCGTGTCGACGAACGCCTGTCCTTTCTCCAGCACTGATTCCCGATCATGAGCCAGACCCTCGACGGCCCCGACGGGCAACCCCGCTGCCGCTGGTGCGCCACCACGCCCGAGTTCCTGCCCTACCACGACACCGAATGGGGCTTTCCGGTCGGCGACGACCAGCGCCTGTTCGAGAAGCTCAGCCTGGAGGCGTTCCAGTCGGGCCTGA
>NZ_MKSS01000247.1:0-1760 GCF_001897365.1 Hydrogenophaga sp. 70-12 | reverse complement strand
CGCGCAGCCTGTTCAGGCCGCTGGCGCTGCCGGCCGCGGTGCGCCGGCTGGGCTTCGTGCAGGCCGACCCCATGCGCGCGCCGGCGCGCGCGCAGGACCTCATCCTGTTCCAGCGCGTGCGCGACTACCGTGCGGGCGACCTGGAGCGCCGCTACGAGCGCCTGGGCCTGGAGGAAGACGCCTTCGTCAACTACGGCTTCGTGCCGCGCGGCATGCTGGCCCTGCTGCACCCGCGCACGCCGCGCCAGGCCTGGGACGCCGACACCACCCAGCGCGCGCGGGCCGTGCTCGATTTCGTGCGCGAGCGCGGCCTGGCGCACCCGCGCGAGGTGGGCGAGGCCTTCGCCCACCACGGCCGCGTGGCCGGCTACTGGGGCGGCGACCTGAACGCCAGCACGCGCCTGCTGGACCACATGCACTACCACGGCTGGCTGCGCGTGCGCCGGCGCGAAGGCGGCACGCGGCTGTACGAGGCCATGGAGCACGCCGCGCAGGACGACAGTCCCGCCGCGCGGCGGGCGCGCGCCGAGGCGCTGGTCGACACCATCGTGAACCTCTACGCGCCGCTGCCCGCGCCCAGCCTCGGCTACCTGGTCACGCTGCTGCGCTACGGCGCGCCGCAGCTCGCGGCCGAGGCCCGCGCCGTGGCCACGGCCGCGCGCACGCGCTACGGCCACGCGGTGGTCGACGGCACCACCTGGTTCTGGCCGGCCGACGAAAACCCCGCCTCGCGCCGCCACCAGCCGGATGGGACAGGCCTGCGACTGCTCGCGCCCTTCGACCCCGTGGTGTGGGACCGCCGCCGCTTCGAAATGTTGTGGGGCTGGGCTTACCGCTTCGAGGCCTACCTGCCCGCGCCCCGGCGCACCATGGGCCACTACGCGCTGCCGCTGCTGTGGGGAGAACAGGTGCTGGGCTGGGCCAATCTGCGCCTGGAGCGCGGGCGCCTGGTGCGCGAGCTGGGCTTCGTGTCGGGCCGGGCGCCGCGCGACGCCGCCTTCAAGCGCGCGCTCGACGAGGAGCTGGCGCGCTTCGAGGCATTTCTGTCGGGTTATGGGCGCGCCGTGGGCGGGCCCCAGGAGTGAAACGATGCCATCTGGCGAACTCACCGGCGTGGTGATTGCGGTCGCGGTTGGGGTGCTGGCGTTCGCCGTGTCCCGCTACGCCACGAGGTACTTCACCCAGCGGCGCGCGGAACGGGAGAAGGCGAAGCAAGCCGCCGGCCAGAGCCGGCAGGTGCGGCGCGCGAACGCGCGCCGCCAACGCTGAACCTCAGACGCCGAGCCTCAGTTCAGCTCCGCGATCAACTCGATCTCCACGCAGGCCCCCATGGGGAGCTGCGCCACGCCGAAGGCGCTGCGCGCGTGCAGGCCGGCGTCGCCGAAGACCTCGCCCAGCAGCTCGCTGCAGCCGTTGGTGACCAGGTGTTGTTCGGTGAAGGTGGGGGCGCTGTTGACCAGGCTCATGACCTTGACGATGCGCTTGACGTCGTCCAGCGTCTTGCCCGAGGCCTGGCAGGCGGCCTGCAGCGTGCCCATGAGGGCGATGGCGACGCTGCGCGCGGCCTCCTTGCCCTCGTCGGTTTCCATGGTCAGGCCCAGCTGCCCGACCCAGGCCTTGTTGTCCTTGCGGGCGATGTTGCCGCTGATGAACACCAACTGGCCGGTCTGCACGAAGGGCACGTAGGCGGCGGCCGGGGTGGCCACGGGGGGCAGGGTGATGCCCAGTTGCTTGAGCTTGGCGAGTGCGCTCATCGGTCG
>NZ_MKSS01000246.1:0-9540 GCF_001897365.1 Hydrogenophaga sp. 70-12 | reverse complement strand
CAGCGGCAGGCTGCCCGACATCAGCACGCCGCCCAGGCTGGCCAGGCCGATCGACACGGCCACGCTGACGCTGAGCGCGAAGCACAGCAGCATCGTGCCGAACATCATTCCTGGCATGCCATGCCTCCAAACTCGCGCCGGCCCGGCGTGTCTTGCGACGGGGCGATGAACTGGGCGACCAGGGCGATGGCGGCGAAGGCCGCGCCCACCGGAATGGCCGCGTAGGCCCAGGTCATGGACAGCTCCACGCTGGCGAAGCTCTGAAAGCGAACCCGCCAGGCCATGTCGGTACCGATCCAGGCGACCGTCACCAGGAACACCAGCGAGAGCAGGAACACGCTCGATCGCACGAAGGCCCGCAGCCAGGCCGCCCGCACGCGGTTGATGACATCGACGCAGATGTGCGCGCCGTAGCGAAAGCCGATGGACAGCCCGATCGCCACCAGCCAGATCATGGCCCGCCGCAGGAACTCCTCCGACCAGGGCGAGGGTTCATGCAGCACGAAGCGCGTGGCCACCTGGAAGAAACCCAGCAGGGCCATCGCACCCATCAACACAGTGAGCGCGAGCGCGCACAGGCGCTCGCACCCATTGGCAAACCCCAGGTAGGCGCGACGCACGTTCGGGCTCACTGCACGCGCTGGATGGCCGCGATGTCGGGGCCGAACTGGGACTCGAACTTCTTGAAGGTCGGCGCCAGCGCCTTGCGGAACTCGGCCGTGTCCGGGCGCGTGATGCTCATGCCTTCTTTCTCCAGCAGGGCCACGGCGGTCTGCGCCTCGCGGGTCACGCGCTCACGCTGCGCCGCCGCGCCGGCCTTGGCGGCGTTGAGGAACAGCTGCCGGTCGGCGGAGTTGAGCTTGGCCCACAGCGCCGGGCTGGCGATGAGCAGGGTCGGCGAATACACGTGCGAGGTGAGCGCCAGGTGCTTCTGCACCTGCCACAGCTTGGCCGTCACCAGGATGGACAGCGGGTTCTCCTGTCCGTCGATGGTGCCCTGCTGGAGCGCGGTGTAAACCTCCGGCCAGGCCATCGGCGTGGGCAGCGCGCCCAGGGCGCGGAAGCTCTCCACGTGCACGCGGTTTTCCATCGTGCGCAGCTTGATGTTGGCCAGGTCGCCCGGCGCGCGGATCTCGCGCCGCGAGGTGGTCAGGTGGCGAAAGCCGTTCTCGCCCCAGGCCATGGCGATCAGGCCCTTGGCCGGGAAGGCGGCGAGCAGCCTCTGGCCCACCGCGCCGTCGAGGGCGGCGCGGGCGTGTTCGGTGTCGCGGAACAGGAAGGGCACGTCCAGCACGCGGATGTCGGGCACGAAGTTGCCCACCGTGCCACTCGACACGAAGGCGACGTCGAGCGAGCCGATCTGCGCGGACTCGACCATCTCACGCTCGTTGCCCAGGGTCGCGTTGGGGGCCTGGCTGCACTTGAAGCGGTTCGCAGACCCCTTCTCCAGCGTGTCGCAGAACGCATCGGCGCCAGCGCCATAGTGGCTGTCGCGGGACACCGCGTAGCCGATCTTGACGATCTGCTGGGCGTGGGCGGCGGCGCCGGCCAGCGTGGCGCCGGCCACGGCGATCGCCGCCGCGAGGGTGCGGAAGGTGCTCATGTTGTGTCTCCTGGTTGTCGGTTGAATCGGGATCAGTTCTTGTAGGACGGGTCAAGGCGGTCGAGCTTGCGCAGCAGGGCCGGCCATTCGCGGTTGGCGTCGCTGCTGAAGTCCTCCTGCCATTGCTGGTCGGTCAGCGCGCACACCTGCGGCTCGGGCACCAGCAGGCGCTGGCCGGTCGACTGGGCCGTGATCTGGGCCTGCGCCGCCTTCTCGAGGTAGTACATCTCGACGAAGGCGCCCCCCACCGTCTTGCCCACGGTCAGGGTGCCGTGGTTGCGCAGCACCAGCGCGCGGTGCTGGCCCAGGGCCGCGACGATGCGCTCGCGCTCCCCCGTCGACAGGGCGATGCCTTCGTAGTCGTGGTAGCCGATGCGCCCGTAGAAGCGCAGCGCGTGCTGACTCAGCGGCTGCAGGCCGTCGGGCAGCATGGACAGGGCCATGCCGTGAATGGTGTGCAGGTGCATGACGCTGCCCATGTCTTCGCGCGCCTGGTGGACACCCCCATGAATGACGAAGCCGGCGGCGTTGGGGCGATAGGGTGTGTCGCCGATGACATTGCCGTCGTAGTCGATCTTCACCAGCGAGGAGGCCGTGATCTCGTCGAAGGCCAGCCCCAGCGGGTTGACGAGGAAGTGCCCCGACGTGCCCGGCACACGCGCCGAGATGTGGGTGTAGATGAGGTCGTCCCAGCCATGCATCGCGCACAGGCGGTAGGCTGCGGCGAGGTCCACGCGCACCGCCCACTCTTCGGCGGTGATGCCCACGGGGTCGGGCCGCCGGTTCGCGTCGAGTTCGAAGCTGCGAAAGCTGGTCTGGCCGGCCTGCGCGGCCTGTTCGGCGGATTGCTGCATGATGGGGAGCGTCTCCTTTTTATAAACTGAACGTTCAGTATATTAACATCGCGACACCATGTCTACTCGAACGCCTTCCGACAATTCAGTGGCTGAAAGCAAGAGACCGCGCGGGCGCACGCGCAGCAAGGAGGCCGAAGAGGCGGTGCTGGATGCCGCCTATGCCCTGCTGTCGGAGCACGGCCTGCAGGCCACGACGGTCGATGCCATCGCGGCCCGGTCGAAGGTGAGCAAGGCCACCATCTACAAGTGGTGGCCCAACCGCGCCGCGATCATCATGTCGGCCTTCCGGCGCGAGTCGCTGGTGGCGATCCCCTATCCCGATCGGCTGTCGCTGGACGTGGTGATCGACCGGCTGCTCAACATGAGCGAGCAGTTCCGAGGCCCCCTGGGGCGCATGATGGCCGCGCTGATCGCGGAAGGGCAGTCCGACCCGGCGCTGGCCGAGGCGTTTCGCGAAGGCTATATCCGGGCCCGGCGCGAGGAAGGTGTTCGCATCGTCAAGTCCAGCATCGCCGATGGCACCGTGCGCAACGCCGACCCGGAGGTCATCCTGGACGTGCTCTATGCCCCGCTGTACTACCGCCTGCTCGTGGGCCACCAGACCCTGACGCCGAAGTTCGTGCGCGAGTACCTCGACCTCGCCATGCACGGCGTGCTGAGCGAGAACGTCAAGCTCGACGCGGTCCGGGCCAAGAAGCCGGCGAAACCACCAAAAAAGGGCCAGGACACGAAGGCGCCCGCCGCGCGCGCGGGCACCCGCTCCTCCTAGGCGGGGGCCCGGCTGCCTTGCGCCTCCCTCACCAGGCCCACGAACTTGCGCGCCAGCACGCGCGGTGAATCGCGGCCGTCCGGGTTGAACCACAGGGTCGCCCAGTTGAGCGCGCCCATGAGCATCAGGCGCAGGGCGCGCCGGTCGGTCCCCGCCGGCAGGGGCAGCTGCGCCACGACCTGGCGAAAGACCTGCTCGTAGCTGTCCCGCAGCTCCCGCAAGCGGTCCGCGGCCTGCGGAATGTCATCGGGCAACACACGGATCAGGACCTGGGCGTAGTCGCTGTCGCGCAAGACGGTCTCCAGGTGCGCCTTGCACATCGCCTCCAGGCGGTCCCAGGGATCGGTCTCCTTCGCCACGGCTTCGGTGGCCGCCTTTTCCAGTTCGATCACGCCGGCCTGGTACACCGCGAGCAGCAGGTCTTCCTTGGAAGGGAAGTGGTAGTAGAGCGAGCCCGGCAGCATCTTGATTTCGACGGCGATGTCCCGCATGGACGTCGCGGCGTACCCGCGGCGGGCAAAGAGGCGCGCCGCGGCATCCAGCAGCTCCGGCAGTCGGTTGTCGGATCGGGGCGATCGGGCCGGTTTGGTGCTGGACATAGAGGCAGTCGTCGGTGGGATGGGTTGGGGAAAAACACGCCTTGAGGCCGGTCCGCCGGTGGGGCCCTCAATCGAGGGTCTGCCGGTAGCGCGCGAGCGCGACCACGGCCGCCACCAGCAGAAAGGCCAGCATGGGCCACAGCTCGGGCAACACGTCCGCCAGCGTGCTGCCCTTGAGCAGGATACCGCGCACGATGCGCAGGAAGTGGGTCAGCGGCAGCACCTCGCCGATGGCCTGCGCCCAGGCCGGCATGCCCCGGAACGGGAACATGAAGCCCGACAGCAGCATCGAGGGCAGGAAGAAGAAGAAGGTCATCTGCACCGCCTGCAGCTGGTTGCGGGCGATGGTCGAGAACGTGAAGCCCACGCCGAGGTTGGCCACGATGAACACCCCGATCATGGCCAGCAGCAGCCAGACGCTGCCCACCATCGGCACCTCGAACAGCACGAAGGCCGCGCCCAGGATCACGCCGAGCTGCAGGTAGCCGATCAGCACGTAGGGCAGGATCTTGCCCAGCATCACCTCCGCCGGCCGCACCGGCGTGGCCAGCAGGCTCTCCATGGTGCCGCGCTCGCGCTCGCGGGTCATGGCCAGGGAGGTCAGCATCACCATGGTCATGGTCAGGATGGTGCCGATCAGGCCCGGCACGATGTTGTAGCGCGACAGCCCCTCCGGGTTGTAGCGGCGGTGCACGCGCAGATCGAACGGCGGCGCGGCCGCCTGCAGGCCGCGCAAGGGGCCCACGAGGTCGTGCTCCAGCGCCCGCGGCACCAACTGCGACAGCGCCGCGATGGCGTTGGCCGCCGCCGACGGGTCGGTGGCGTCCACCGAGACCAGCAGCGCGGGCGTCTCGCCGCGCAGCAGCCGGCGCGAGAAGTCGGCCGGGATCGCCACCACGAACTGCACCTCGCCCAGGGCGATCAGGCGCTCGGCCTCGGCCTCGCCGGCCGGCTGGTGGGTGATGCGGAAGTAGCCCGTGTTCTCGATCGCGCTCACGATGGGTTGGGCCAGCGCGCCCCGGTCGGCGTTCACCAGGGCGGTGGGCAGGCCCTTGGGGTCGGTGTTGATGGCGTAGCCGAACAGCACCAGCTGCAGCACCGGAACACCGACCGCCATGGCGAAGGTCAGGCGGTCGCGCAGCATCTGCTGGAACTCCTTGACGAACACGGCCAGCGTGCGCGCCCAGGAAAGGCCGTTCATGCGCGCCCCATCAGGTTGATGAACACGTCCTCCAGGCTGGCCTCGATGCGCTGCACGCCGAAGCCCTGCTGCTCGAGCGCCCGCAGGCGGGGCTCCACGGGTGCCGCGTCGCGCGCACTCAGGTGCAAGGCATTGCCGAACGCGGCCACGCCGAGCACGCCGGGCCAGGCGCGCAGCGGCGCGGCGAGCGCGCCCACCCCCTCCCCTTTCAGCGACCACACCACCAGCCCGGCCGCGTCCAGAATCTGGCGCTCGCTGCCGCGCGCCAACACGCGGCCGTCGACGATGTAGACCAGCTCGTGGCAGCGCTCGGCCTCGTCCATGTAGTGCGTGGACACGAGCACGGTGATGCCCTGGTCCGCCAGGTCGTGGATCTGGTCCCAGAACTCGCGCCGCGCCTTGGGGTCGACGCCAGCCGTCGGCTCGTCGAGCAGCAGCAGGCGCGGCTCGTGGATCAGGCAGGCGGCGAGCGACAGACGCTGCTTCCAGCCGCCGGACAAGGCGCCGGCCAGTTGCCCCTGGCGCGCGGCCAGTCCCAGCCGTTCCAGCGTGCGCGCCACCACCTCGCGCCGCCGCGGCAGTTCGTACAGGCGCGCGACGAAGTCCAGGTTTTCGCGGATCGACAGGTCCTCGTACAACCCGAAGCGCTGCGGCATGTAGCCCACCTGGCGTTTGATCCGCGCCGCCTGCTCGCGCAGGTCCAGGCCCAGGCAGGTGCCGCTGCCCGCGTCCGGGCGCAGCAGGCCGCACAGCAGGCGGATCGTCGTGGTCTTGCCGCTGCCGTTGGGGCCGAGGAAGCCGCAGATGCGCCCAGCGGCCAGCTGCAGCTGCACGCCATCGACCACCTTGCGTCCGCCGTAGGCCTTGGTCAGGCCACTGACGTCGATGGCCAGCGCGCTCATGGCGTGCCCGCGGCGGGGCGCTCGACGTCGACCGGCTGCCCCGGGTGCAGGCGCACCGCGTCGGCGGACTCGGGCCGGGCCTCGACCATGAACACCAGCCGCGCGCGCTGCGCGTTTGAATAGATCACCGGCGGCGTGTACTCCGCCTGCGCGGCGATGTGCGAGACACGGACCTGCAGCGGCGCGCCACAGCCGTCGCAGCGCGCCGCCAGGGACTGGCCGAGGCGGATGCCGGACAGCTCCGCCTCGGGCACGAAGAAGCGCAGCTTGATGTTCCCCGGCGGCAGCAGCGCCAGCACCGGCTGGCCGGCCGGCACGAACTCGCCGGGGCGAAAGAAGACGTCGTTCACCACGCCGGCCGCCGGCGCGAACCGCCGCGTCTTCTCCAGCTGGCGCTCGAGCAGGCGCAGGGCGCCGCCCGCCGCCGCCACGTTGGCGCGGCTGGCTTGCTGCTCGTCGCCGCGCGCGGGCAGCTGGGCGACCCGCAGCGCGGCCGACAACTCGTCGACCCGCGCGGCCGCCGCGCGCTGCCGCGTGCTGGCGTCGTCGACCTGGGCCAGCGACACGAAGCCCTGCGCCAGTAGGCGCTGCTGGCGCTCGACCTCGCGCTGGGCCAGCGCGAGCGCCACCTGGGCCTGCGCCAGCTGCGCCCGGATCACCGCCTGCTCGTCGGCGCGGCGCCCCTTCTCCAGATTGGCCTGTTGCGCCTGGGCGGCCTGCAGCCGCGCGGCGGCCTCGTCCCGGGCCGCGGTTTCGCTGGCCGCATCCAGCTCGAACAGCGGCGCCCCGCGCGCCACGGTGTCGCTGGCGCGCACCTCGAGGGACTCGAGGGTGCCCGCCAGCGGCGCGGCCACGTAGACGAAATCCCCCACCGCATAGCCGGACCAGGTGGCGGGCGGCTCGGGCGAACAGGCCGCGAGCGCCAGCGCGGCGGCGGCGCAAAGTCCGCGGGCGACGGGGGGTGCGCTGGCACGGCAGAACATGGCGCCAGCTTAGAGGAAATGGCCGCCGGTGTCCCCCGGCTGGCCATGACCTGGATCAAGCCGGCGCGCTGCCGGCGACCGCCTCAATCCACCTTGAGCTTGACCGCCTGGAAGATGCGCGTGAGGCGCTGGGCCTCGGCGCTGTAGAACTTCTGCGCCTGGGCCAGGGGCATGGCGCGCTTGAGCGCCACGCCGCCCGCCTCGCGTGTGTAGTTCTCGAATTCAGGTCCCTGCAGGGCGGTGTCGACCGCGCGGTGCAGCGTGGCCACCACCTCGGCCGGCACCTGGCGCGGCAGGAAGACACCGGTCCACACGGTGTAGACGAAGTCCTTCAGGCCATCCCCGTCGCCCAGGCGCGGCACGCCGGCCACCGGCTCGGCCGCGGCGTTGGCGATCAGGCGCAGCGAGCCCTGCTCGATCAGCTTGGCCGTGCTGCCGGCCATGGGCAGGAAGGCGATGTCGACCTGTCCGCCGAGCAGGTCATTGAGCGCCGGCGCCAGCCCCTTGTAGGGCACGTGCAGCAGCTGTCCGCCCGTGAGCGACTTGAAGTGCTCGCCCATGAGGTGGTAGAGCGTGCCGCTGCCCGGCGTGGCATAGCTCAGCGCCTTGGCCGACGGGTTCTTCATGTGCTCCAGCAGCTGTTGCACCGAGCGGATGTTCAGGCTGGGCCGCACCACCAGCGCAATGTTGGTGTACGACAGCTGCGACACCAGGACCAGGTCCTCGGGCTTGTGGCGCACGTTGGGCATGGTCAGGGGCGGCAGGATGGGCTCGGCCACCGTGGCCAGCAGCACCGAGTGGCCGTCGGGCGGCGCCGACAGCACCTTGCCCACGCCGAGCGCGCCGCCCACGCCGGCGAAGTTCTCGACGATCACCACCTCGCCCAGCGCTTTCTGCACCAGGGGCTGCATGACGCGCGCCACCATGTCGGCGGGACCGCCCGCGGGGAAGGGCACCACCAGCGACACGCGGCGCGCGGGGTAGCTGGCCTGCGCGAAGGCCAGGGGGGCGATGGGACTCAGGGCCGAGGCCGCGGCGGCGGCCAGCAAAGTGCGGCGATGGAACGTCATGGGCTTGTCTCCGGTGAGGGGGATGGGAATCAGGCAGCGGCCTTGTCGGCGCGCGCGCCGCGGCCCTGCCGGGCCTGGTCGATGCGGTACAGGCGGGTGGCGTTGCCGCCCATGATGAGTTCGATGGCGTGGTCCGGAATCTCCGGCATGCCCAGCGCCTTGGCGTGTTCGTTGATGCCCTGCACGGTCTTGTGGAAGGTCCACATGAAGGGGTTCTCCGAGCCGTAGAGCAGCCGCTCCCAGGGATTCACGCAGCCGAAGTCGTGGATCAGCTGGTAGACGGTGCGCGGGTGGTAGAAGCCCAGCGCGCTGAGGTCGGCGTGGAAGTTGGGGTTGCGCGCGACCACGCCCATGGCCTCGGCCGCGTAGGGGTAGCCCAGGTGGCAGATCACCACCTTCATGTCGGGGAAGCGCTGGCCGACCTCGTCGAGCAGCCAGGGCTGCTGCAGTTTCATGTCGGCGCCGCACACGGGCGTGAAACCCATGTGGAAATGCACCGGCACGCCCAGCGCCGTGGCCGCTTCGTACAGCGGGTCGCAGGCCTTGTCGCGCGGATCGAAATGCGCGTAGGTGGGGTAGAGCTTGATGCCGCGGAAGTCGAGGTCGCGCACGCAGCGCTCCAGCTCGTCGGCCGCGCCCCAGGGGTCGACGATGGGGTCGGCGCTGCAGATGCCGATGAGGCGGCCGTTGGAGGCCGCCACCTGCTTGGCCACGAAGTCATTGGGCACGTCGTAGGGGCGGTGCTCGGGCTTGAGCACGCGGTTCCAGTTGCCCGCGAGCACGCAGCAGACGTCGATGCCGACCTCGTCCATCACGTGCACCAGCATCTCGCCGTCGCGCCGCTCGGACTTCACCTCGGTGCTGTGGTAGCGGAAGCCCCGCTCGCTCCAGTTCTTGCGCAGCTGCTTGTACACGTGCTCGGACACGTGCACGCCGGGCTGGCCCAGGTGGATGTGGTTGTCGACGACGAACATGCGGTCTCCTGTCTCTTGGTGGTCTGTGACGGGAGTCGAATGGTAGACGTCGAATAGTTTGATGTCAAACTAATAGACATCGAATCAACAGAGGGCGCGTGCTATCCTGCCGCCCCGCATGGCCGCTCCCCCCGACACCCCCTCGCCCGCCCTGGGCAACCTCGACGCCTACCTGGGCTACCACCTGCGCCGGGCGCACAACCGCTCGCTCAAGCGCATCGACCAGGCGCTGGCCAAGCTGCAGCTCACCACCGCCATGTACGGCGTGCTGGAGCTGCTGAGCTGCAATGCGGAGTTGTCGCAGGGGCGGCTGGCCAAGGCGGTAGGACTGACCAACCCGTCCATGGTGCCGCTGGTGGACAAGCTGGCCGAGCGCGGCCTGGTGGAGCGCTGCCGCCACGAGCACGACCGCCGCAGCGTGCACCTCAAGCTCACGTCCGAGGGGCGGCGCTTCTGGACGCGCGCCGCGCGCGTGGTGCGCGAGCACGAGAACCACCTGCGCAGCGGCCTGTCGGACAGCGACGTGGCGGAGCTGATCCGCCTGCTGGGCAAGGTCGGGGAGTAAGAAGCCGCGGGCGCGCG
>NZ_MKSS01000245.1:0-1780 GCF_001897365.1 Hydrogenophaga sp. 70-12 | reverse complement strand
AACAGCTCGGCGCCGCGCGCGAACAGCAGCTTGAGGTGGTCGTTGAGCTCGGTCATGGTGCCCACGGTCGAGCGCGAGGACCGCACCGGGTTGGTCTGGTCGATGGCGATCGCGGGCGGCACGCCCTCCACGCGGTCCACCGCCGGCTTGTCCATGCGGTCCAGGAACTGCCGCGCGTAGGCGCTGAAGGTTTCCACGTAGCGCCGCTGGCCCTCGGCGAACAGGGTGTCGAACACCAGGCTGGACTTGCCCGAACCACTGGGCCCGGTCACCACGGTCAGTTCGCCGGTGCGGATGTCCAGGTCCAGGCCCTTGAGGTTGTGCTGGCGCGCGCCGCGGATGCGGATCAGGCCCTCGGCGCCGCCCCCATCGGCCGCCCGTTCATCGGGTTCGGCCGGGGTGGAGAGGTCGGGGCGGCGATCGTCGGACATGCAGGGCTCCTGAGCGGGAAGCGGAAGATTCTAGGGACCGCCCGCGACCGCTGCCGCGCCCTACGTCATTTCCACACTGTCCTTCCGGGGGAGCCTCTGCGCAGAATCGCGCGCCATTACAAATGGAGACAAAGATGAGGCACCGCCTGCTCGTCGCCATCGCCCTGACCATCCTCCTCGCACAGGCGCACGCCCAGCTGCGCATCGGCCAGCCCTCGGGCTTCAGCGGCTCGGTGGCCGCCGGGGTCAAGGAAAACACCGAAGGCGCGCGGCTGTACTTCGACGCCGTGAACGCGCGCGGCGGCGTGCACGGCGAGAAGATCGAACTGATCTCGGTCGACGACAAGTTCGACCCCAAGGTAACGGTGCAGGTCGCGCGCGAGCTGATCACCCAGCGCGGCGTGCTGGCCCTGTTCCTCAACCGGGGCACGCCGCACTCCGAGGCGCTGCTGCCGCTGCTGGCCGAGCACCAGGTGCCGCTGGTGGCGCCCAGCACCGGCGCCATGGTGCTGCACCAGCCGGTCAACCCCTGGGTGTTCAACGTGCGCGCCACCTACCAGCGCGAGGCCGCGCGCGCCGTCGAACACCTGGCCAGCATCGGCCAGAACCGCATCGCCATCATCGAGACCGACGACTCCTTCGGCGCCGACAGCGCGGCCGGCGCGATGCAGGGTTTCGCCAAGGCCAAGCTGGAACCGGTGTTGCGCCAGAAGACACCGCGCGACAAGCCCGACTACAGCGCCGTGGCGGCCGAGATCGCCCAGCGGCAGGCGCACGCGGTGATGGTGATCGCCTCGGCCGGCAACACCGCCAACGCGGTGAAGGCGCTGCGCGCGGCGGGCTCGCGCGCCCAGGTGGTGACGCTGTCGAACAACGCCTCGGACGGCTTCATCCAACTGCTGGGCGAGCACGCGCGCGGCGTGATCGTGACCCAGGTCTTCCCCAACGAGCGCTCGGTGAGCTACCCGCTGATCAAGGAAGCCCAGGACCTGGCCAAGGCCAAGGGCCTGGCGGGTGTGTCGCCCGCCATGATGGAAGGCTTCGCCGGTGCCAAGGTGGTGGTGGAGGGCCTGCGCCGCGCCGGCCCCAACCCCACGCCGCAGAAGCTGCGCGACGCGCTGGAGGGCATGTCGCGCTACGACCTGGGCGGCCTGACCGTGAGCTACAGCCCGAGCAACCACACCGGGCTGGACTTCGCCGACCTGTCCATCATCGACGCCAGCGGGCGCTTCCGGCGCTGAGCCGGGGCGCGCCGCCCCGCGCTTCTCAGCCCTTGACGATCAGCACCGGGATGTGCGCGTGCGTCAGCACCTTCTGCGCGACGCTGCCCAGGATCAGGGCCTTGACGC
>NZ_MKSS01000244.1:0-3101 GCF_001897365.1 Hydrogenophaga sp. 70-12 | reverse complement strand
GCAGCGCCGCCGTGAGCGCCGAGGGCGAGCGGTAGCCGCTGCGCCGCGCGGCCTCGGCCACGGGCAGGCCCTGGGCGCGCAGCCGGCGCGCCTGCTCGAGCTGCAGCCCGCGCAGCCAGCGCTGCGTGCTCAGGCCCAGCTCCTCGCGGCAGCGGGCGGCGAACTGCGCCGGGCTCAGGTGCGCGCGCGCGGCCAGGTCGGCCACCTCGATGGCCTCGTGCGCCCAGCGCGTGCGCGCCCAGTCGGCCAGCGCGGACCAGTCGATCGCGCGGCGCGCGCGCCGGGGCGCGGCGCCGTCGGGCAGCCAGCTCTCCAGCAGCAGGGCGGGGCCCATGGCCTGGGCGCGGGGCAGGCCACGCGCGCAGGCCTCGGCGAGGTAGCGCGCGAGCGCCTGCGTGGCGGCCGTGGGCCTGGCCGTGGCCAGGGCCCAGTCGCTGGCGTGGCTGTCCAGCACCAGGCAGCGCGCGCCCTGGCGCGCCTCGAAGTCGTGGCGCTCGCCCGGCGGCACGATGCAGCCGTCGCCCGCGGCGATGCGCTGCCCGCGGCCCGCGATCTCCAGTTCGAGCGCGCCCTCCAGGCCGACCAGGATCTGGAAATGCCCGTGGTCGTGGCAGCCATGCGAGGCGCCGTAGGCGCGCACGCTCAGGTGGTCGCGGGCGGAGGCGGTGCGGCCCATGGGGGTGTCCTCAGGCCTTGTTCTTGGTGGCCACCAGCCGCATGCCGGGCATCAGCCGTGTGGCGAGTTCGGGTCGCTCCAGCGCGTAGTCGAGGTTCATGCGCGCGATCTCCACGTGCTCTTCACCGAGGGCCTGGGCGCGCGAGCCCTGGCCGCGCTCGATGGCCTGCACCATGGCGTGGTGCGTGCGCTGGGCCAGACGCATCCATTGCTGGCCCTCTTCCATGGACGATTGCATGGGCAGCATGGAGCTGGGCGAGGCGAAGGGCATGGCGTCCAGCATGTCCATGATCCGGCGCAGCACCGAGTTGCCGCAGCCGTCCATGATGAGTTGGTGGAAGCGGTCGTTGGCCTCGACGTAGGCCGTGTAGTCGTCCAGCTCCATGGTCGGCTTGTTGACCGTCTGGTCGCCGCGCTCCAGGCATTCGTGCAGCTCGCGCAGCAGTTGGCGCGGTGCGCCTTCCTCGGCCAGCAGGCGGGCGGCGAAACCCTCGATGAGGCCGCGCACGCGGATCGCGTCGGCGATCTGCTGCGAGGTGAAGCGGCGCATTTGGTAGCCCCCCGTGGGCGAAGGCTCGATCAGGCCTTCGTGCTCCAGGCTGGCCAGCGCCAGGCGCACCGGCGTGCGCGAGGCGCCGAGCTTCTCGGCCAGCGGGATCTCGGCCAGGCGCTCGCCCGGCACGAACTCGCCTTTGAGGATCAGGTCGCGCAGCTGCACCAGCACGCGGGATTGTTGGGAGTCCATGCGGTTGAACAGGGGGATGCGGGCGGGGAATTCTAGGAGAGCCGGCCGCGAATGCACGCCGCGGCGATGAGTTGGCATGCAAGCTGCATGCAATGAGTTGAAATTGATTTTGAAAGCCAGTTGATTGCTCCAAATTGGTGCCAATCAAATACGGGTTAACCCTTTATTTCTCCATCTACATCGTTCGCTTGTCGCCTGTTTGTCCGACTGTGTTGGTTTGATGAATTCACTTGCATACAATGCGGCGCCCCGATACCCCCGAACCGGAGTGAGCCCATGACCCGCAGCACAACGACCCGGCCCCTGGTCATCGTCGGCGCCTCCTACGCCGGACTGCAGCTCGCCAGCAGCGCGCGCGAGCTGGGTTTCGAGGAGGACATCCTCATCGTCGGCGATGAACCCCACCCGCCCTACCAGCGCCCGCCACTGTCCAAAGGCCTGCTCACCGGCAAGGCCACGGTGGACCAGCTCTGGCTGCGCGCGCCCGAGTTCTACGCCCAGAAGCGCATCGGGCTCTGCCTGGGCCGCCGCGTCGCCGCGCTGGACCTGGCGGCGCGCCGCCTCACGCTGGACGACGGCAGCGTGCTCGAGCACGGCTGGCTCGCGCTCACCACCGGCGCGCGCGCCCGCGCCCTGCCGCTGCCCGGCGCCGAGCTGGACGGCGTGCTGCCCTTGCGCACCCTGGACGACGCGCTGCGCGTGGCCGAGGCCGCCGCGTCCGCGCGCTCGGTCTGCGTGATCGGCGGCGGCTTCATCGGCCTGGAGGTGGCGGCCGCGCTGCGCGCGCGCGGCGCCGAGGTCTGCGTGGTCGAGACCCAGCCGCGCCTGCTGGCGCGCAGCCTGCCCGAGCGCATGGCGGCCTTCGTGGAAGACGCGCACCGCCAGCGCGGCGTGCGGGTGCTGACCGGGCGCGGCGTGCGCGGCCTGTTGGGCGCCAACGGCCGCGTGGCCGCCGTCGCGCTGGCCGATGGCCAGCGCATCGACTGCGATCTGGTGGTGCTGGGCATTGGTGTCTGGCCCAACAGCGAGCTCGCGCGCGACGCCGGCTTGACGGTGGACAACGGCATCGTCACCGACCCGCTGGGCCGCACCTCGGCCGAGGGCGTGCTGGCGGCCGGCGACGTGGCCGCCGTGGCGCCCGCGCCCGGCGCGCCGCGCGTGCGGCACGAGTCCATCCAGGCCGCCACCGACGGTGCGCGCGCCGCCGCCAGCCTGCTGGTCGGCCAGCCCCGCCCCAACACCGCCGTGCCCTGGTTCTGGAGCGACCAGTTTGACCTCAAGTTCCAGATGGCCGGCGTGGCCCGGGCCGACGACGAAGCCGTGGTGCGCGGCGAGCCCGACAGCGGGCGCTTCAGCGTTTTCTACCTGCGAGACGGTGCGGTCGCGGCCGCGCACAGCGTCAACCGCCCGGGCGAACACCTGCTGAGCCGCCAGCTCATCGCGGCGGGCGCGCGCCTGTCGCCCCAGGTCCTGGCCGACCCGGACAGCGACCTCAAGGCCGCGATGGCCGCGCTGGGCGCTGCGGCCTGAATCCCCTTTCGCCTCTTTTCCCCTTCCCCACGGAGCCCCACCATGACCCTCACCAAACGACAAGCCATCGCCGCACTCGGTCTGGCCGGCCTCGGCGCCCTGGGCGCGCTCGGGGCCGCGCAGGCCGCCGAGCCGCTGCGCATCGGCCTG
>NZ_MKSS01000243.1:0-9823 GCF_001897365.1 Hydrogenophaga sp. 70-12 | reverse complement strand
CCTTCGTGGCGCCGCTGGTGCTGCCCGAGTTCGGCACGGTCGATCTCACGGTGGGCCGCTTCCTCGCCTGCGGTCTGCTGTCGCTGGCGCTGCTGCTGTGGGCCGCGCTGCGCGGGGGCGCGCGCTGGCCCACGGCGCCCCAGGCCTGGGCCGCGCTGGGCCTGAGCCTGCTGGGCTACACGGGCTATTACCTGCTGCTGGTGCTGGCCATCCAGGCGGCGGGCGCGGCGCTGCCGGTGCTCATCATTGGCACCATCCCGCTGTGGGTGATGCTGCTGGGCAAGCCGCAGGGCCTGCGCTGGCGCGCGCTGCTGCCCGGGCTGCTGCTGACGGCCGCGGGCATCGCTTTGATGGTGCGTGCCAGCGCGCATGGCGGGGAGGCCGGCGCCGGCTCCAGGCTGTGGCTGGGCGTGTCGTTCGCGCTGCTGGCCACCGCGTCCTGGACGGCCTACGGCCTGCTCAACGCGCGTTGGCTGGCGCGCCACCCCGAGGTGAACTCCACGCTGTGGGCCAACTGGCTGGGCGTGGCCGCCGGCCTGGGGGCGCTGGGCATCGCGGCGGTGGCGGGCAGCGCACCGGCCGAACTCGTCGCCCAGCCGCGCTTCGGCCTGTTTGTGGCGGTGTGCCTGGTCACCGGCATCGGCGCGGCCTGGGTGGCCTCGGTGCTGTGGAACATGGCCAGCCGGCGCCTGAGCCCCAGCCTGGCCGGACAACTCATCGTGAGCGAGACCGTCTTCGGCCTGCTCTACACCTTCGCCTGGAACGGGCAGTGGCCGGTCGCCATGCAGTGGCTGGCGTGCGCGCTGTTCGTGCTGGGCATCCTTGCCTCCATCCGAGCCCACCGATGAAATTCGAACTGCCCGAGAAGAAGAAACAGGTTCACCGCATGCGCATCCCCATCCGCTGGGGCGACATGGACGCGATGGGCCACGTGAACAACACGGTCTATTTCCGCTACCTCGAAACCATCCGCATCGAGTGGATGCAGTCCATCGGCTGCCAGCCCGATCCGCGCGGCGAGGGGCCGGTGATCGTCAATGCCTTCTGCACCTTCCACAAGCAGCTGGAATTCCCTGGCGAGGTGATCGCCACCATGTACGTGAGCGACACCGGCCGCACCAGCTTCGAGAGCTGGTGCACGCTCACGCGCGCCGACGACCCCGAGACGGTTTACGCCTCGGGCGGCGCCACCACGGTGTGGGTGAACTTCCCTCAGCAGAAGTCCGCGCCCATCCCGGACAGCCTGCGCCAGCACCTGGAAGGCTGACCCGGGGTGGCTGGCCGCGCCGTGGCCGTGCCGCGGCGGCCGCGCGCGCTCACTGCTTGTTCTTCTTGAACTCGATGTCGTCGGCGTACAGCCGGCCGTCGCGGCGCTTGATGTCCACTTCCACGTAGTGGCCCTCGCGCAGGTCTTCGAAGCGCTTGTAGTCGTTTTCGTAGTCCGTTTTGTCGGTGACGTAGACCACTTCGCTGTTGATCGTGAAGCTGCGCGCGCTGTGGTCGATGGACTGGATGCGGCCTTTCAGATCCTCGGCGTGCGCGGCGCCCACACCCAGGGCGAGGGCCGAGGCAAGCAGGAAGGCGCGGACGCGGAACGTGTGGCTGAGCGGCATGGTGAACCTCCGAAGTGATGACGAGGTATTGAAACGCCCGGCCGCCGGGTGTTCCGTTTTTTTTGGTTGCCTGGCGGTATCGGCCCGTAAAGGGGGCCTTGTCCTACAGGGGCTCAGGCCGCCGGCTTGGCCTTGGGCACGCGCCCGAGCAGGTAGAACTCGGGGTTGGGCGCCATGCCCGTGACGTTGGCCATGCGGTTGGACAGACCGAAGAAGGCCGTGATGGCGGTGATGTCCCAGATGTCCTCGTCGTCGAAGCCATGCGCGTGCAAGGCCTGGAAATCGGCCTCATCCACCTCGTGCGAGCGCTCGCAAACCTTGAGCGCGAAGTCGAGCATGGCGCGCTGGCGCGGCGTGATGTCGGCCTTGCGGTGGTTCACGGCCACCTGGTCGGCCACCAGGGGCTTCTTTTCGTAGATGCGCAGGATGGCGCCGTGCGCCACCACGCAGTAGAGGCACTGATTGGCCGCGCTGGTGGCGGTGACGATCATCTCTCGATCGCCCTTGCTGAGGCTGCCCGTCTCCTTGAGCATGAGCGCGTCGTGGTAGGCGAAGAAGGCGCGCCATTCCGCCGGGCGTCGCGCGAACGCGAGAAAAACGTTCGGGACGAAGCCCGATTTTTCCTGTACCTCGCGGATGCGGGCCTGGATGTCTTCGGGCAGGCTGTTGAGGTCGGGCAAGGGGTAGCGGGCCATGGCGTGTCTCCTGTGCTGGGGGTATCGACGGCCACCAGTATCCCCGAGCCGCCGAACGCGCCGCGCGCGCGTGGTGCGGTATCGTTGCGCCGCCCTGAACCCACGGAGCCCGCATGAACCTGCCCGACGACCCCGAATTCCAGCGCGGCCTGGCCGCGCGCACCGACGTGATGGGCGAGGCCTTCGTGGCCAGCGCCCTGGGCAGCATGACCCCGTTCACCGAGCCCATGCAGCACCACATCACGCGCCGCGCCTGGGGCGACGTCTGGCAGCGTGGCGTGCTGGACCGCAAGACCCGCAGCCTGATCACCGTGGCCATGCTCACCGCCCTGGGCAAGCAGCACGAGCTCAAGGGCCACGTGCGCGGCGCGCTCAACAACGGCGCCACGCCCGAGGAATTGCAGGAGGTGCTGCTGCACGCCGCCGTGTACTGCGGCATCCCCACCGCCGTGGACGCCTTTCGCACCGCCGCCAGCGTGGTCGACGGCGAGCCGCGCTGAAGTTTTCGTCCTTTCTTTTCTACCGGAGGTTTTCCATGTCGCGATCCTTCCCCCTGACCCGCCGCGTGGCGCTGCTGGCCGCCCTGGCCCTGGGCACCGGCCTGGCACAGGCCCAGTCCAATGTGCGCATCCTGGTGGGCTTCCCACCCGGCGGCGGCACCGACGCCATCGCGCGCATCCTGGCCGAGAAGCTGCAGCCCGAGCTGGGCCAGGCGGTGGTGGTGGACAACAAGCCCGGCGCGGGCGGCCAGCTGGCGGGCCAGGCCCTGAAGGCCGCGCCGGCCGACGGCAGCACCGTGTTCCTCAGCCACGACCACAGCGTGAGCATCCTGCCGCTGACCATGAAGAACCCGGGCTTCGACCCGGCGAAGGACTTCGTGCCCGTGGCCGGCTTCGCCACCTTCGTGAACGCGGTGGCGCTGTCGGGCGGCACGCCCGCGCGCGACTTCAAGGCCTGGATCGACAGCGTGAAGGCCGCCGGCGGCAAGGCCACCGTGGGCATTCCGGCGCCGGCCTCCACGCCCCAGTTCGCGGTGCAGGTGATCGGCAAGCGGTACGGTCTGGACCTGGTGGCCGCGCCCTACCGGGGCAGCGCGCCCATGATGGGTGACATGCTGGGCAACCAGATCCCGGCGGGCGTGGGCTCGGTGCCCGACTTCATTGAAAACCACAAGGCCGGCAAGCTGCGCGTGGTGGCCGTGATGGGCACCCAGCGCCAGGCCGCGTTGCCCGAGGTGCCCACCTTCAGCGAGCTGGGCATCAAGGGCTTCGAGGACATGCCGTACTACGGCATCTTCGCGCCCGCCGGCACACCGGCGGCGGCCGTGGACAAACTCGGCGCGGCGGTCCAGAAGGTGATTGCCTTGCCCGACGTGCGCGAGAAGCTCTCGGCCATGGGCCTGACGGTGGGCTACATGAGCGGCGCCGAACTCGGCAAGCGCGAGGCCGCGTACCGCGAGGTCTGGGCCCGCATCATCAAGGACAGCGGCTACCAGCCGCAGTGAGGCCCCTCAGCCCGCCATCAGCCGGTGCACCAGGTCCGGCGTGCTGTGCGCCTGGTACTTGCGCATCAGGCGCGCGCGGTGCACCTCCACCGTGCGGTGGCTGATGGCCAGCAGCTTGCCGATCTGCTTGCTGGTGAGCCCGTCCATGATCAGCGCGGCGACCTCGCGCTCGCGCGCCGTCAGTTCGGCGCGCACCGGCCGGTGCGAGCTCAGGTCCTCGAAGCTCCAGATGCCCGCCGCGTGCGGCGCGCCGCGGTCCACCGCGCGGCCCGTCACGTGGCACCAGAAAATCTCGCCCGCCTGGCGGCCGCCCACGCGCTTCATGAGGCGGTTGTCGGCGTAGGTGCCGCTGCGGCCCAGCAGCGGCGCCATGCGCGCGCCCAGGCGCTCGTACTCGTCGGCGCTGGGGTAGAGGATCTGGAAGCTCTGGCCCACCAGTTGCTCGCGCGTGGCGCCGAACATCTCGCACAGGGCCTGGTTGCAGTCGACCATGAAGCGCTCGCGCGACAGCGCCAGCCCCACGGGGGCCAGGTCGAAGGCCAGCCGGTAGTCGATGTCCATCGTGGTTGCCCTTTACGAAATACTACGTAATTCGCTACGTAGTATCGTTGCGCTTTCCCGCATTCCCAGCACGACTCCCCGGAGGCAATCCCCGTGAACAAGATCTACCCCAGCGCGACCGCCGCGCTCCAGGGCGTGGTCGCCGATGGCCAGCTCATGGCCGTGGGCGGTTTCGGCCTGTGCGGCATTCCCGAAGCGCTCATCGACGCCCTGCGCGACAGCGGCGTGAAGAACCTCACCGTCATCTCCAACAACGCGGGCGTGGACGGTTTCGGCCTGGGCAAGCTGCTCGACACGCGCCAGATCAAGAAGATGATCAGCAGCTACGTGGGCGAGAACAAGGAGTTCGAGCGCCAGTACCTGGCCGGCGAACTGGAGCTGGAGTTCACGCCCCAGGGCACGCTGGCCGAGAAGCTGCGCGCCGGCGGCGCGGGCATCCCCGCCTTTTTCACCAAGACCGGCGTCGGCACCATCGTGGCCGAGGGCAAGGAACTGCGTGAGTTCGATGGCGAGACGTATGTGATGGAGCGCTCGCTGGTGCCGGCCGTGTCGCTGGTGAAGGCGCACCGCGCCGACAAGAGCGGCAACCTGCAGTTCCGCTACACCGCGCGCAACTTCAACCCGGCCGCGGCCATGGCGGGCAAGGTCTGCATCGTGGAGGTGGAGGAGATCGTCGAGACCGGCGCCATCCACCCCGATGAGGTGCACCTGCCGGGCATCTACGTGCACCGCATCGTGCACAACCCGAATCCCGAGAAGCGCATCGAGAAGCGCACCATCACCGAAAAGGCCTGACCATGCCCTGGACCCAAGACCAGATGGCCGCGCGCGCGGCACAAGAGCTCGAGGACGGCTTCTACGTCAACCTCGGCATCGGCATCCCCACGCTGGTGGCCAACCACACCGGCACCAAGGAGGTGTGGCTGCAGAGCGAGAACGGCATGCTGGGCATCGGCCCCTTCCCCACGGAAGACCAGGTCGACGCCGACCTCATCAACGCCGGCAAGCAGACCGTGACCACCATCAAGGGCTCGTCGATCTTTGGCAGCCACGACAGCTTCGCCATGATCCGCGGCGGCAAGATCAACCTGTCCATCCTGGGCGCCATGCAGGTGAGCGAGAAGGGCGACCTGGCCAACTGGATGATCCCGGGCAAGATGGTCAAGGGCATGGGCGGCGCCATGGACCTCGTGGCCGGCGTGCCGCGCGTCATCGTGCTGATGGAGCACGTGGCGAAGAAGAAGGACGGCAGCGAGGACCTGAAGATCCTGCCGCAGTGCACGCTGCCGCTCACCGGTGTGGGCGTGGTGGACCGCATCATCACCGACCTGGGCGTGATGGACGTGACCCCGCAGGGCCTGAAGCTCGTGGAGCTGGCGCCCGGCGTCACGCGCGAGTTCATCCAGTCCAAGACCGGCGTCACCCTGGTCTGATGCGCATGGCGGGTATACTCCCGCCCGCACCCGTCATCGGGGAGTAGCCGCCCGGCGCGCCACGCGCCGGGGCTCGCGTCAACAGACTTGGCCCGCAGGCCATGGCGCGAGCAGCCTTCCAGCCTGGCAAGACCTTTGACCGCACCGCCTCCGCACGCGCCGGGGAGGCGCTGCGGTCTTTGGTTTGTTCGCCGGCCGTTGGAGTCCCCCCTTGGAAGCTTTCCTCCTGTCCACCGGCATCGTCGCGCTCGCCGAAATGGGCGACAAAACGCAATTGCTGTCGCTGGTGCTCGCCGCGCGGTTCAAGAAGCCCTGGCCCATCGTCGCGGGCATTCTCGTGGCCACCCTGCTCAACCACGCGCTCGCGGGCGCGGCCGGGGCCTGGGTCATGGCCGCCGTGGGGCCTGTGGCCATGCGTTGGGTGCTGGGCCTGTCCTTCATCGCCATGGCGGCGTGGATGCTGATTCCCGACAAGCTGGATGGCGACGAGGTGAAGGCTTCGCGCGGACTGGGCGTGTTCGCCGCCACCGCCTGGGCCTTCTTCCTGGCCGAGATGGGCGACAAGACGCAGATCGCGACCATCGCCCTCGGCGCGCAGTACGAGCCCCTGTTCGCGGTGGTGATCGGCACCACGCTGGGCATGATGATCGCCAACGCGCCGGTGGTGTTCTTCGGCGAAGCGATCACGCGCCGCGTGCCCATCAAGCTGGTGCACGCGGTCGCGGCGCTGATCTTCGCGGTGCTGGGTGTGCTCGCCCTGCTGGGAGCGGGCCCGGCCTTGACCGGCGCTCAGTAGAGGTAGGCGGCCCCGCTGCCGGCGACGCTGTTGTCGGCCGGGTTGCCGTTGACGCCGGTGGCGCTGCTGGATTCGTTGACCGCGCCCACCGCCAGTGTCAGGGGGCGGCCGCCCGAGCCGCCACCCAGCGCCACGCTGCCGCCGAACTGGTCGTTCGCGTCCGGGTTGGACGCCTTCACATAGGCCTGCTGCGCCCAGGTGCTGCCCTGGCGGGCGAAGGTGTAGACGGCGCCGCTGTAAGCGAGGCTGTCGTCGGTTTGAATGCCGTTGAGGCCCGCGGCATGGCTGCCCTCCTGCCACGCCCCCACCGCCAGGGCGTTGCCATCGTTGGACAGCGCGACCGACACGCCGAACTGGTCACCGCTGCCGGCGTTGGAGGCCTTCACGTAGGCCTGCTGCGCCCAGCCTGTGCCGTTGTAGGTGAAGACGTAGACGGCGCCGAAGTCCGGGCCGTTGTTGACGTGCTGGTTGCCGTTGATGCCGGTGGCGCCGCTCTGTTCGGCGGGCGCGCCCACCGCGAGGGTGGCGCCGTCGCCCGAGAGGGCAAGGCCGGTGCCAAAGGCGTCGCCTGTCTCGCCGTTGGAGGCTTTCACGTAGGCCTCCTGGCTCCAGGTGGCACCGCCGCGCCGGAACATGTAGACGGCGCCGGCGTTGGGCGCGCTGTTGTCGGTTGGGTCGGGGTTGGCAACGCCGTTGGAGAAGCCGTCTTCGCCGGGGGCGCTCGCGGCTAGGACGTTGCCGTCGTTGGACAGCGCGACCGATGCGCCGAACAGGTCGCCGCTGCCGGCGTTGGAGGCCTTCACATAGGCTTGTTGCGCCCAGCCGATGCCGTTGTGGACGAAGACGTAGACGGCGCCGAAGTCCGGGCCGTTGTTGGTGTGCTGGTTGCCGTTGATGCCCGTGGCGTTGCTTTGCTCGGAAGGCGCGCCCACCGCGAGGGTGGCGCCGTCGCCCGAGAGGGCGAGGCCGGTGCCAAAGGCATCGCCCGCCTCGCCGTTGGAGGCCTTCACGTAGGCCTCTTGGTTCCAGGCCGCGCCGCTGCGCCGGAACACGTAGACGGCGCCCGCGTTGGGCGCGCTGTTGTCGACCGGGTCTGGGTTGGCGACGCTGTTGGAGAACCCGTCTTCGCCCACAGCGCTCACGGCCAGCACCGCGCCATCGGCGGACAGGGCCAGATGGTCGCCGAACATGTCGCCCGCGTCGTGGTTGGACGCCTTCAGGTAGGCCTGCTGCACCCAGCCGCTGCCGCTGCGCGCGAACACGTAGACCGCGCCGCTGTTGGGGGAGCCGTGGTTGAGTGGGTCGGGTGTGCCGGTCGTGCCCGTGGCGTCGCTGCCGTCCCCGCTGGCGCCCACGGCCAGGGTGTTGCCGTCGCCGGACATTGCCACACGGGCGCCGAAGCCCATGTTCTGGCTCTGTGCGGAGGCCTTCACGTAACCGATGGCGCCCGCGAGATGCCCGCTGGCGTCGACGCTGGCGCGGTTGGCGCAGCCGTTGGCGTTGCAGACCTGCAGCGCGTAGCGCGCATTGACGCGCGCCGGCAGAAATACCTCGTGGTCGTACGCGCGGGTGCCGGCGGGCAGGGTGGCCACGGCCGTGTAGCCCGACTGGCCGTCCGGGTCCTCGAGCAGGACGTAGCTGGTGGCGCCGGCCACCGCGGCCCAACTGAAGTGAAAGGTCTTGACGCTTTGCGGCGTGAGGCTCAGCGCCGCAGAGCCGCCTCCGCCATCCGATGGCGATCCGCCGCCATCGACGACATGCCCGCCGCAGGCGGTCAGGAGGCAAGCGGCCGTCCACACGGTCGCGCAAGACAAGTACCTTTTGAACGTGTTCATCTCGATGGCCCCGATGGGAAAAGAGAAGGGCATTGAAAGAAAAACCCCGACGGAAAGCCATTCACCGGACGGCCTAGTGAGGGCTGTGCCGGGGCATCGGCCGCCCTTTTGGCTAGCATCGGTTCCATGCTTCCCCCGCACTGGCGCACCACGCACGAGATCGACGCCTTCGTCACGCTGACGCTGGCCATCCTGTTGCTGTTCATCGGCAAGGGCCTGATGCGGCGGTACGAGTGGCTGCGCCGCTTCAACATCCCGGAAGCGGTGGTGGGCGGCATGCTCTGTGCGCTCGTGGTGTGCGCGCTGTACTACCTGCTGGACGTGCGCATGGTCTTCACGCTGGGCGCGCGCGACATGCTGCTGCTGTACTTCTTCGCCGCCATCGGCATGGGCACGGACGTGCGCACGCTGCGCGAGGGCGGCCGCCCGCTGCTGGTGCTGCTGGCGCTGGCCAGCGGCTTCATGCTGCTGCAGAACGGGCTGGGCATGGCGGTGGCCGGCGCCTTCGGCATGGACCCGCGCGCGGGCCTGATGGCGGGCTCCATCTCGCTCACCGGCGGCGTCGGCACCACGCTGGCCTGGATGCCGCATTTCACCGACACCCTGGGCATCGCCGAGGCCGGCGAACTGGGCCTGGCGGCCAACATGGTGGGCATGGTGGCGGCCTGTCTGGTGGGCGGGCCGATGGCCGCCTGGCTGATGCGGCGCCACCGCATCGCGCCCTCGGGCGCGGCCGAGGTGGAGGTGGGCCTGCGCTACCAGGACGAGCCGCACGCGCGGCTGGACTACCAGGGCGTGCTGCTGGCCCTGCTGTGGCTCAACCTGGCGCTCATGCTGGGCGAGGGCCTCAACTCTCTGGTGGCGCTCACGGGCCTGAAGCTGCCGGGCTTCGTGGGCTGCCTGATGGCGGGCATCGCGCTGCGCGGACTGGGGCAGTGGTTGTCACCGAACGGCGAGCGCCTCTGGGACTGGAGCGGCATGCGCCTGGGCGTGGCGCTGATCGGCGACGTCAGCCTGGGCCTGTTCCTCACCATGGCGCTGATGGGCCTGCAGCTGTGGGTGCTGGAGCCGGTGATGGTGTTCATGACCACGGTCATGGCGCTGCAGATCGTGCTGGCCGTGGGCTTCACGGCGCTCGTGGTGTTCCGCTGCATGGGGCGCGACTACGAGGCCACGGTGATCTGCTCGGGCTTTGGTGGCATTGCCCTGGGCTCCACGGCCACGGCCATCGCCAACATGAGCGCCATCGTGCGGGTGTACGGCGCCGCGCCGCGCGCCTTCCTCGTGGTGCCGCTGGTGTGCGGTTTCTTTATCGACCTGGTGAACGCGCTGGTGATCGGGGTACTGGCGCGCTAGCTGTTGAGTTGCAATAGGTTGTTCCCGGAG
>NZ_MKSS01000242.1:0-2850 GCF_001897365.1 Hydrogenophaga sp. 70-12 | reverse complement strand
CGCGGTCTGGACAGTCTTCCCAGACACGGACAACGGCGTCCATTTCCTTCCCGCGTTTCGCGGGCCTGGAAATGGGCGCCGTTGTGCTTTGGGTTTCCGGTTCGCCATTCGCCCCACAGGAGTCCACGACCATGCCATCGATCCCGCTGTCCCGCCGTCGCCTCATCCAACAGGCCGGCGCCCTCGGCTCCGCCGCTTTCGCCGGCGGCCTGCTGAGCCCCCGCGCGCAGGCCGCCACCGCGCTGGAAACCAAGGCCGCCAAGCTCGGCTTCATCGCGCTGACCGACGCCGCGCCCCTGTTCGTGGCCGACGAGAAGGGCTTCTTCAAGAAGCACGGCATGACCGAGGTCGAGGTGCTCAAGCAATCGTCCTGGGGCACCACGCGCGACAACCTGGTGCTCGGATCGCCCAAGGGCGGCATCGACGGCGCGCACATCCTCACGCCCATGCCCTACCTCATCACCACAGGCGCGGTCACCGCCAACAACGTGCCGGTGCCGATGAACATCCTGGCGCGCCTGAACCTGGGCGGCCAGGGCATCTCGGTGGGGGCGGAGTACGCCGACCTCAAGGTGGGCACGGACGCCAAGGCCTTCGGCAAGGCCTTGGCGGCCAAGCGCGGCTCGGGCAAGGCGGTCAACGCGGCCATGACCTTCCCCGGCGGCACGCACGACCTGTGGATCCGCTACTGGTTGGCCGCCGGCGGCGTGGACCCGAACAAGGACATCACCACCATCGTGGTGCCACCGGCGCAGATGGTGGCCAACATGAAGGTGGGCAGCATGGACACCTTCTGCGTCTGCGAGCCCTGGAACCGCCAGCTCATCAACCAGAAGATCGGCTACACGGCGCTCACCACCAGCGAGCTGTGGATGAACCACCCGGAGAAGGCATTCGCCATGCGGGCCGACTGGGTGCAGGCCCACCCCAACGCCACCCAGGCCCTGCTCAAGGCCGTGATGGAGGCGCAGATGTGGTGCGAGGAACCGGCCAACCGCGCCGAGGTGGCCGAGATCTGCTCGCGCCGGCGCTGGATCAACGCGCCCGTGGCCGACGTGATCGACCGCGTCAAGGGCGACTTCGACTACGGCACCGGCCGCGTGGAGGCCAACAGCCGGTTCCAGATGCGCTTCTGGAAGGACCAGGCCAGCTACCCTTTCCAGAGCCACGACCTGTGGTTCCTCACCGAGAACATGCGCTGGGGCTACCTGCCCACCACGCTGGACACCAAGGCCCTGATCGCCAAGGTCAACCGCGAGGACCTCTGGCGCCAGGCCGCCAAGGCGCTGGGTGTGGCCGCCAAGGACATCCCCACGTCCACCTCGCGCGGCGTCGAGACCTTCTTCGACGGCAAGGTCTTCGACCCCGCCAACCCGAAGAAGTACCTCGACAGCCTGTCGATCAAAACCCTCAAGGCCGCCTGAGCCCGCGTCCCCTGCCGACACCTGGAGCCCCGCGATGAACACCACCGACACCGTCGAGCCGATCCGGCTGGCCACGCCCGCCGCGCCCCCGACCCCGCTGCCCGATGGGCTGCGGCGCGCCGCGCGCGGCTTCATGACCCACGTGCTGCCGCCGCTGGTGATCACCGGCCTGCTGCTGCTCATCTGGGAACTGCTGGGCTCGCGCCCCGGCGCGGCGCTGCCGCCGCCGAGCAAGGTGGTGCAGGAGACCTGGGAGCTGATCGCCAGCCCCTTCTACGACAACGGCGGCAACGACGTCGGCATCGCCTGGCAGCTGCTGGCCAGCCTCAAGCGGGTGGCGTACGGCTACTCGCTGGCGGTGCTGGCGGGCGTGGGCCTGGGCGTGCTGGTGGGCCAATCCACCTGGGCCCTGCGCGGCCTGGACCCGCTGTTCCAGGTGCTGCGCACCGTGCCGCCGCTGGCCTGGCTGCCGATCTCGCTGGCCGGCTTCCAGGACGGCCAGCCCTCGGCCATCTTCGTGATCTTCATCACCTCGGTCTGGCCGATCATCATCAACACCTCCATCGGCATCCGCAACATCCCCGACGACTACCGCAACGTCGCGCGCGTGATCCGGCTCAACGGCCTCGAGTACTTCGGCCAGATCATGCTGCCGGCCGCCGCGCCTTTCATCTTCTCGGGGCTGCGCATCGGCGTGGGCCTGTCGTGGCTGGCCATCGTCGCGGCCGAGATGCTGATCGGCGGCGTCGGCATCGGCTTCTTCATCTGGGACGCGTGGAACAGCTCGCGCATCAGCGACATCATCCTCGCGCTCTTCTGCGTCGGCATCGTCGGCTTCCTGCTCGACCGTTGCGTCGCCTTCCTCGGCAAGCTCGTCACGCGCGGCACCAGCGCCGGCTGAACCCGCCCGTCCCCCACAGGAGCCTCCCCATGAACGACAACGCCTACCTCAGCATCAGCGGCGTGGACATGACCTTCACCAAGGGCCGCACCGCCAACCCCGTGCTGCGCCACATCCACCTGGACGTGCGGCGCGGCGAGTTCATCTCCCTCATCGGCCACTCGGGCTGCGGCAAATCCACCGTGCTCAACATCGTGGCCGGCCTGCTCAAGGCCAGCGCGGGCGGCGTCATCGTCGACGGCCGCGAGGTGAACGAGCCCGGCCCCGACCGCGCGCTGGTGTTCCAGAACCATTCGCTGCTGCCCTGGCTCACGGTGCAGCAGAACGTGGCGCTGGCGGTGGACAAGACCTTTCGCGGCAGCAAGAGCGCGGCCGAGCGCCGGGACTGGGTGCTGCACAACCTGGAGATGGTGAGCATGGGCCACGCCCTGCACCGCCTGCCGGCCGAGATATCGGGCGGCATGAAGCAGCGCGTGGGCATCGCGCGCGCCCTGGCCATGCAGCCCAAGGTGCTGCTGCTCGACG
>NZ_MKSS01000241.1:0-1880 GCF_001897365.1 Hydrogenophaga sp. 70-12 | reverse complement strand
GCGCGCGCTCGGCAGGGTGCGGCCGGTGGTCTCGGCGCGTGCCAGCGCCAGCAGCTGGTTCACGGTGTGCGTGGCGCGGGCGCTGGCGCGCGCGATCTGCTGCAGCGAGCCGCGCAGGCCGGCCGGGTCGGACTCGCGCTGCGCCAACTCGGCCTGCATGCGCAGGCCAGCCAGCGGCGTCTTGAGCTGGTGCGCGGCGTCGGCCAGGAAGCGGCGCTGCGTGGTCAGCGAGGCCTTCAGTCGCGCCAGCAGGTCGTTGATCGAGGACACCAGGGGGGCCACCTCCTGCGGGATGTCGGCCTCCTCGATCGGGCTCAGGTCGTCCGGGCGGCGCGCGCGGATGCGCTGCTCCAGGTCCGACAGCGGGCGGATGCCGCGCACCAGCGCCAGCCAGACCAGCAGCACCGCCAGCGGCAGGATGACGAACTGCGGGACCATCACGCCCTTGATGATCTCGTTGGCCAGCGTGGAGCGCCGGCCCGTGGTTTCGGCGACCTGCAGCAGCACCGGCTGCCGCGGGTCGGGCCGCGCGAGCCAGGTATAGGCCACGCGCACCGCATCGCCGCGCAGCACGTCGTCGCGCTGGCGCACGCGCCCGGCCTCGGGCGCCTCGTCGGGGGGCGGTGCGGGCAGCTCGACCTCGCCGCTGACGAACTGGCCATGCCCGTCGACGAGCTGGAAGTACACCAGGTCGGAGTCATCGGCGCGCAGCAGGTCGCGCGTTTGCGGGTCGAGCGCGAAGCGCAGCGCGCCGTTCTCCACCACCACCAGCTGCGCCAGCGCCTGCAGGTTGTATTCGAGCGCGCGGTCGAAGGGCTTGTTGGCGATGCCCTGCGCCACCACCCAGGTGAGCGCGAGCGACAGCGGCCACAGCAGCAGCAGCGGCGTGAGCATCCAGTCCAGGATCTCGCCGAACAGGCTGCGCTGCTCGCGCTGGAACAGGCCGAAGGAGATGGGGGTGGTCTGGCGCGCCGTGCCGTCGTCCGGCGCGGGCTGGCTCACACCTTCTCCAGGCAGTAGCCGAGGCCACGCACGGTGGCGATGCGGATCGGGCCCTTCTCGATCTTCTTGCGCAGGCGGTGGATGTAGACCTCGATCGCGTTGGTGCTGACTTCTTCGCCCCATTCGCACAGGCGCTCGACCAGTTGGTCTTTGCTGACCAGGCGGCCCGCGCGCTGCAGCAGCACCTCCAGCAGGCCCAGCTCGCGCGCCGACAGCTCGATCGGCTTGCCGTCGATGGTGGCCACGCGGCCGGCCTGGTCGTACTCCAGCGGGCCGTGGCGGATGAAGTTGGTGCTGCCGCCCATGCCGCGGCGGGTGAGGGCGCGCACGCGCGCCTCCAGCTCCTGCAGCGAGAAGGGCTTGGCCATGTAGTCGTCGGCGCCGAAATCCAGGCCCTTGACGCGCTCTTCCACGCTGTCGGCCGCGGTGAGGATCAACACCGGCATGGCCGAGCCGCGCGAGCGCAGCCGCTTGAGCACCTCGAGACCGTGCAGCCGCGGCAGGCCCAGGTCGAGGATGAGCAGGTCGAACTCGTTGTTGGTCATCAGGGCCGCGTCGGCCTCGGTGCCGCTGGCCACGTGATCGACCGCCGCGCCGGCCGCGCGCAGGCTGCGCAGCAGGCCGTCGGCCAGGACGTGGTCATCCTCCGCGATCAGGATGCGCATGGCTTGTCTCCTCAGGTCGTCGGGCATTGTAGGGACGGCGCCGCGCCCCGAGCGGCGCTTCAGGCCTGCGCATAGGCTTCCAGGCCGATCGCCACCACCGTGGCCACCTCCTGGCCCACCTGGGCGGCGAACTCGGCCTCGGCCTGGGCGACGGCGCGGCGGAAGGCGTCCAGCCAGAGCAGGCCGTCGGGCGTGAAGACGATGCGGCGCGCG
>NZ_MKSS01000240.1:0-15977 GCF_001897365.1 Hydrogenophaga sp. 70-12 | reverse complement strand
TTGTCGCCCTGGTAGCGCAGGTAGCTCTCGATCTGGAACTCCACGTCCTGGGTCGTGTAGCGGTAGGCCAACTCGGCCACGCCTGCCGGGTCCTCGCCGTCGGCGGCGCGCAACGCACGGCCGAACTTCTCGTTCATCACGTCGTCGCTGAGGTAGGTGATGTGGCCGATCATGCGGGCGATGCGCAGGCCACGACGCGGCAGGGTGCCGTGGCGCTGGTAGTGGCCGCCGTGGAAATCCGGGTCGGTCACGATGGCGCGGCGCGCCACCTCGTTGAACGCGATGTTCTCGGCCGTGAGGTTGGGCGCGCTGGCCACCACCACGGCGTGGCGCACGCGCTGCGGGTGCTGCAGCGTCCAGGCCAGTGCCTGCATGCCACCCAGGCTGCCCCCCATCACGGCGGCCAGGGTGTCGATGCCCATGGCGTCGAGCAGGCGGGCCTGCGCCTCCACCCAGTCCTCCACCGTGACCACCGGAAAGTCCGCGCCCCAGGCCTGGCCGGTGGCCGGGTTGGTGTGCGTGGGCCCGGTGGAGCCGAAACACGAGCCCAGGTTGTTGACGCCGATGACGAAAAAGCGGTCGGTATCTACGGGTTTACCCGGACCAATCATGTTGTTCCACCAGCCCTCGCTGCGCGCGAGCGGCTGGCCGCTGGCGTCGGCGTGCCAGCCGGCGACGTGGTGCGAGGCGTTCAGCGCGTGGCACACCAGCACGGCATTGGACTTGTCGGCGTTGAGGCTGCCGTAGGTCTCGACCACCAGCTCGTAGGCCGGCAGCACGGCCCCGCTGCGCAGGGCAAGCGGCTGGTCGAAGCGGTAGGTGACAGGGGTGACGATCAAGCTCGTTCCCTGCTCGCGCAGGGCCTGGAAACAGAAAACCCGGTGAGCCAAAAGGCAGACCGGGCATCTCCGAGCTCCCTTTAGCGGCATTTGTTGAGCGCCCGCAATCCGGATCAAATCGGCGCTGGGCGGCAGTATAAGCGCCCGGCATGTTGTAACCACGCATCGGCAGGGGGTTTGACTTGCATCCTCCGGAAATTTGTCACCGACTTTCCGACGATCGGCGCATAATGCCTCGGCGTGCCGCCAGATCGGCCGCATGTCAAGTGATCGGTTGGTTTCGTGCGCTGCATTCCTGTGCCGGACGACGGGGCTCCATCGCTTCTTACCTTGTGTTTTAGGAGTCCCTCGAATGGGCAACAAACTTTATGTCGGCAACCTGCCGTACACGGTGCGCGACGAAGACCTGCAACAGGCCTTCTCGGCTTACGGTGCTGTCAACAGCGCCAAGGTCATGATGGAGCGCGAGACCGGCCGCTCCAAGGGCTTCGGCTTTGTCGAGATGGGCAGCGACGCTGAGGCGCAGTCGGCCATTCAGGGCATGAACGGCCAGTCGCTCGGCGGCCGCAGCCTGGTGGTGAACGAAGCGCGCCCGATGGAGCCGCGTCCCCCGCGCAGCGGTGGCGGCGGCTTCGGCGGCGGCCGTCGCGAAGGCGGCTTCGGTGGTGGCGGCCAGGACGGCGGCTTCCGCAGCCCCTACGGCGGTGGTGGTCGTCGCGACGGCGGCGGTGGCCGCGGCGGCTACTGATCCCCGAGCGAGCGAACCCCGCTCACCGGCAAACCCCGCGACGACCTCGCGGGGTTTTTGTTTTTCAGCGCCCTTCGCCCGCGCGGTGCTTGCGCGGGCGACCCTGCAAGGCGCGGTCGAACCAGGCGTTGGGCAGCAGGCGCAGCAGCTTGGCGAGCACGCCCATCTGCCAGGGAATGACGCGGTAGCTGACGCCCTCGGCGATGGCCTGGAAAGCGCGCTCGGCGAAGGCCTCGGGCGTCATGAGAAAGGGCATGGGGTAGCGGTTCTCGCGCGTGAGCGGCGTGTCCACGTAGCCGGGCAGCAGGGTCACCACCGCCACCCCGCTGCCGCGCAGCTCGCCGCGCAGGCTCTCGCAGTAGCTCACGACGGCGGCTTTGCTGCCGCAGTAGGCGCCGTGCCCCGGCAGGCCGCGGATGGCGGCCACGCTGGCGATGCCCACGAGCGCCCCGCTGCCGCGCGCGCGCATGGCCCGCACGAAGGGGTGGAAGGTGGCGGCCATGCCCACGTTGTTGGTGGCGAAGGTGCGGCTCAGCACGTCCAGGTCGTCGCGCTCGCCGGTGTCCATGCCCACGCTGATTCCGGCGTTGGCGATCACCACGTCCGGCAGGCCCTGTGCCGCTAGGCAGGCCTGGCCGGCGGCCACGATGCTGTCGGTCTGCGCGACGTCGGCGCCGTAGACGCGGCAACGATCGGCCCCGTATCCCTGGGCGTCGGCCCAGGCCTGCAATTCGGCGGCGCGGCGCGCCACCAGGGCGAGGTGGTAGCCGGCCCGGGCGAAGCGCGCGGCCAGCGCCTGGCCGATGCCGCTCGAGGCGCCGGTGATGAAGACCAGGGGAGCGGCGTTGGCGGGCGTCATGGCGGGGTCCGGGGCAGGAGCTGGACGCGCACGCGCCCGCGAAAGTCGGCGATCTGCTGATCGCCGCGGTAGTCCAGGGTCTGCGCGGTGATGCGGTCACCGTTGCGCAGCAGCTCGACCGGGTGGTCCGAGGTCACACGCTCGACCGGCTCGAGCTCCACGCGCAGGAAGTCGCCGCGAAACTCCAGTCGCGGCAGGGGATCGCCGGCCTGGGATTTGCCCCCTTCGCGCACCACCACCGCGTCGCCCTCCAGCACGAAGACGGTGTTGTCGGCGTTCGTGGTCACGCGGTGCGCGGTGGCGCGCATCACGGCGCCCGACTCGGCCAGGTTGCGGATGCGCGCGTTGTCGATCTCCACCCGGTCGTCGTCGGGATGGTGGCGGGCTTCATCGCCCACCACCTCGGCCCGCAACTGGCCGGCCAGGTCGAAGGACTTCACCGAGAAGCGGCGCATGAAGTAGTCGGGCTCGCCGCTCACCGGCCGCTCGGGCTGCGGCTCGGGCGCGGGGGGCGTAGCGCGCAGCAACCAGTACGAGGCCAGCGCCAGCAGGCCCATGAGCATGATGGGCAGGTAGATGGACAGCCGGTCCCACCACGGAGCGGGGCGCCGGCGCGGCGCGGGCGGCGCGCTGCGGTCCAGGCCCGGGATGAGGTCAAAATCGTCGTCGGCGCTCACCGGGCGGCGGCCTCGAGCTCGGCCGCGTAGGCGCCACGCGCCATGAGCAGCAGGTCGCAGAACTCGCGCGCGGCGCCCTCACCGGCGGCGCGGCGCGTGACGTGATGGGCGATCGCGCGCACCTCGTCGTGCGCGGCCGGTGGCGCGGCGGCCAAGGCGGCGCGACGCAGCAGGGGCAGATCGGGCCAGTCGTCGCCCATGGCCGCGGTGGCCTCCCAGCCCAGGCCCAGCTCGGCCAGGATGGATTCGGCGGCGGGCGCCTTGTCTTCGGTGCCCAGGCGCAGGTGGGTGACGCCGAGCGCGGACAGGCGCTGGCGCAGGGGTTTGCCGTCGCGCCCGCTGACCACGGCGGGCGTGATGCCGTGGCGTTGCAGCAGCTTCAGGCCGTGGCCGTCGAGCGTGTGGAAGCGCTTGAGCGTTTCGCCCGATTCGCCGAAGTACAGGCCACCATCGGTGAGCACGCCGTCGACGTCGAAGAAGGCCACGCGCACGGGCTGGGCGCGCAGCAGCAGCTCGGGGGAAAACAGCAACACCGGCGCCATCAGATCACCTTCGCGCGCATGAGGTCGTTGCTGTTGAGCGCGCCGACGAGGCGGCCGGCCTCGTCCACCACCAGCAGGCTGGTGATGCTGTGCGCCTCCATGAGTTCGGCGGCCTCCACCGCCAGGGCGTCCTCGCGCACGGTGCGCGGTCCGGCGTGCATGACCTCGCGCGCGCTGAGCGCGCGCAGGTCGGCACCGCTGCCCGCGCGCTCGATCAGGCGGCGCAGGTCGCCGTCGGTGAAGACGCCGACGGCGCGCTCGCCGTCGACGATGGCGCTCATGCCCAGGCCCTTGGCGCTGATCTCGCGCATGAGGTCCATCAGCGGCGCCTCGGGCACCACGCGCGGCACGGCTTCGCCTCGGCGCATCACGTCGCCCACGTGCGTGAGCAGCTTGCGGCCCAGCGCGCCGCCCGGGTGCGAGCGCGCGAAGTCGTCGGCGCGAAAGCCGCGCGCGTCAAGCAGCGAGACCGCCAGCGCGTCGCCCAGCGCGAGCTGGGCCGTGGTGCTCGCCGTGGGCGCGAGGTTGTGCGGGCAGGCTTCTTTATCGACCGAGGTGTCGAGCACCACGTCGGCGTGGCGCCCCAGCGTGGACGCCGCGCGGCCGGTGAGCGCCACCAGCGGCACGCCCATGCGCTTGATCAGCGGCAGGAGGGCGGTGAGCTCCTCGCTCTCGCCGCTGTTGCTGATCGCCAGCACCAGGTCGTGGGCGGTGATCATGCCCAGGTCGCCATGGCTGGCCTCGGCGGGGTGCACGAACATGGCGGGCGTGCCGGTGGAGGCCAGGGTGGCGGCGATCTTGCGACCGATGTGCCCGCTTTTGCCCATGCCCATCACGACCACGCGGCCGGTGCAGGCGAACATGCGCCGCACGGCATCGGCGAAGCGGTCGTCGACGCGCCCGGCCAGGGCCGCGACGGCGGAGGCCTCGATGGCCAGGGTGTCGCGCGCGAGGCGCTGGGCGCGTTCGGGGTCGACGGCGGGGGCGGCGGGCATCGAGGGATTATCGCGTCGTCTCCGATAATCCCCGGCATGGACACCGCCGCCTACCTGCGTTCGCACATCCGCACCGTGCCCGACTGGCCCGCCCCGGGCGTGATGTTTCGCGACATCACCCCGCTGCTGCAGGACCCCAAGGTGTTTCGCGTGCTCATCGACACCTTCGTGCACCGCTACATGGACCCGGCCCTGCGCCCGACCGTGGTGGCGGGCCTGGACGCGCGCGGCTTCATCATCGGCTCGGTGCTGGCCTACGAGCTGGGCGTGGGCTTCGTGCCCATCCGCAAGAAGGGCAAGCTGCCCTTCAACACGGTGGAAGAGACCTACGAGCTGGAATACGGCAGCGCCACGGTGGAGCTGCACACCGACGCCGTGAAAGCCGGCGACCGCGTGCTGCTGATCGACGACCTGATCGCCACCGGCGGCACCATGATGGCCGGCCGCCGCCTGCTGGAGAAGCTGGGCGCCGAGGTGACCGAGGGCGCGGCCATCGTCGACCTGCCGGAACTGGGCGGCTCGGCCAAGCTGCGCGACAGCGGCCTGGCGCTGTTCACGCTGATCGACTTCGCCGGGCACTGAGCGGCGACCCGGGCCGCTCGGTGCGGCTCAGAGCTTGCCGTGCTGCGTGTCGCTGAGCGCGGCGAAGTCGCTCACCGCCTCGGGCGTGGGCATGGGCAGCTGGGGCTCCTTGGGGTGCCGCATGGTCGCGGCGGGCAGGGACGTGATGGCCTCGCGGAAGGCGCGCACCTCGTCCTCGCTCACGGCCTGCGCGGGCGCGCGGCTGGCGGACACGGTGGGGCGCGGGATCGAGGTGTCCGGCGCCTCACGGCGCGTCTGCGCCGGCACCGCCGCGCGCAGCGCCTGCCCCACCTGCTCGGGCGTGGCCTTGCGGCGCCAGTACACACCGCGCACGTCCATCACGTGCCGGCTCTTGGCGCTTTGCTGGATCCAGCGCTCGATTTCGAGCAGGAATTCGTCGGGCATGGCCTGGGCCGGCAGCGCCAGGTCCACCAGTGCGATGAAGGTGTCGCCGTTGGCGTCGAGGTTGAGCACCTTGAACGAGTAGCTGGTGGACAGCACGCCACCCCGGATGAGCGATTCGCGCACCACCCCGAACAGCTGCTCGCGCCGCAGCAGGCGCCGGCCCCGCCGCGGCGAAATCAGTGGCATGGTGGTTTCGCGAAAGGCGTGGCGCGCGCGCGCGAAAGCGCCTTTGCCCGAAAACGGTTTGCGGGCCGACAACCAGTTCAGAAACGACATGTTGAGGGTGGAGATCACGTGGCGACGGGTTCGAGGAAGGTACGGGGCCGGAACACCAGGGAGCGGTCAGCAGCCATCGAGTGCCTCAGGTCACGGCCACGCGCTTGGGCTTGTTGTACATGCGCCGCGCCAGCACGGCCGACATGGCCACGGTCAGTTCCAGGGCGATCTGCGGGTGCCGCACGCTCAGCTCGCGAAAGCGCAGCGGCGTGAGGCACCAGAGCCGGCAGTCGCTGCCCGCGTTGACGGTGGCGCTGCGCGGCAGGTGACTGAAGAAGGCGCCTTCGCCCAGCAGCGAGCCCGCGCCCACCACGGCGATGCGCACGCGCTCTTTCGCGTCCTCGTAGTGCACGGTGAGGGTGCCGCTCTCGACGAAGTAGACGGTGCGGTCCTTCACGCCCTGTTCGATGAGCACCTGGCCCTGCTGCAAGGCCACCGGCTGCATGTAGTTGGCCAGCGTCACCCAGTGCGCGTCGCTCAGGTTCAAGGGCACCGCGTCCAGGGCACTGCTGTGGCGCATGGCCTGCGCCAGGTGCTGGATGTCGAAGCGCGCGGGGGCGGCGGTGGAGGCACTCATGCGCGAAGTGAACCGCAGCGCGGCGCCCGGCGCAACACCGGCGTAACCCATCCTTACAGATCGGTTCCCAGCGGCGCGGCACAACCCGTGAACGGTGGCACGGAAAGCTATTTGCCGATGCAAAAACGCGAAAAGATGACGCCCAGCAGATCGTCGGCCGTGAACTCGCCGGTGATTTCGCCCAGCGCCTGTTGCGCGAGGCGCAGTTCCTCGGCGAGCAGATCGAGCTGCGCGGCGGCCTCGCGCAGGCGCGCATCGGCCTGCTCCAGGTGCCCGTTGACGCGCGCGAGCGCTTCCAGGTGCCGCTCGCGCGCCATGAAGAGGCCGTCGCCGCCGGGCTGCCAGCCCGCGAGCCGCAGCAGGCGCTGGCGCAGCGCGTCCAGTCCCGTGCCGCGCTTGGCGGACAGGGCGATGTCATCGGTGCCCTGCGGCGCGCCGCCGGCCTGGTCGAGCTTGTTCCACACGTGCAGCACGGGCACGCCGGCGGGCAGGCCGCGCGCGATGTTGGCGTCGGCGTAGCGGTAGCGCGGCTCGCCCCAGCGCGTGAGGTCGTGCAGGAACAGCACCGCATCGGCGCCCCGGATGCGCTGCCAGGCGCGCTCGATGCCGATGCGCTCGACCTCGTCCACCTCGGGGCTGTCGCGCAGGCCGGCGGTGTCGGTCACGTGCAGGGGCACGCCCTCGATCTGGATGGTCTGCTGCACCACGTCGCGCGTGGTGCCCGCGATCGGCGTGACGATGGCCAGCTCGGCCCCCGCCAGCGCGTTGAGCAACGAGCTCTTGCCCGCATTGGGCTGGCCGGCGATTACCACCTGCAGGCCGTCGCGCAGCAGGGCGCCCTGGCGCGCCTCGGCGCGCAGCACGGCCAGCGCCTCGCGCAGGCGATCGAGCTGGCCCTGGGCGTCGGCCTTCTGCAGGAAGTCGATGTCTTCCTCGGGAAAGTCCAGCGTCGCCTCGACCAGCATGCGCAGATTCGTGAGCGCCTCCTGCAGGGTGTGCACACGCCGCGAGAACGCGCCGTCCAGCGAACGCGCGGCGCTGCGCGCGGCGGCCTCGGTGCTGGCGTCGATCAGATCGGCCACGGCCTCGGCCTGCGCGAGATCGAGCTTGTCGTTGAGGAAGGCGCGCTCGGTGAACTCACCCGCGCGCGCCAGCCGCAGGCCGGGCAGGGCGGTGGCTGCCACTTCCAGGCAACGCGCCAGCAGCAACTGCAGCACCACGGGGCCACCATGGCCCTGCAGTTCGAGCACGTCTTCGCCGGTGTACGAGTGGGGCGCGGGGAACCACAAGGAGAGCCCGTGGTCGATGGGCTGGCCGTCGGCCCCGCGCCAGGGCCCGTAGGTGGCCTCGCGCGGCTTCAGGTCGCGCCCGAGCAGCGCGCGCACGAAGGGCGCCAGCCCCTTGCCCGAGACCCGCACGATGCCCACGCCGCCCCGGCCGGGGGCCGTGGCGATGGCGGCGATGGGATCGGCGTGGTGCGGGAGCATGAAAAAGCGGTGGTGCGCCACCCCCTCACCGAGGGACACCGCGGAACCGGCTTCGCCGGGCCGCAAGTGTCGTCCCCCTGCATGGGGGAAGCCGCGCAGCGGCGCAGGGGCTTACTTGAACTTCGGCAGGTTGAACTTCAGCGGCACACCCATGCGGCGGTTGATGTGGGCCTGCTGCGCGATCGTCAGCACGTTGTTCGTGATCCAGTAGAGCACCAGGCCCGACGGGAAGAAGAAGAACATCACCGAGAACACCAGCGGCATCATCCACATCAGCTTGGCCTGCAGCGGGTCGGGCGGCAGCGGATTCAGCGCCGTCTGCACCATGGTGGTGATGGCCATCACCAGCGGCAGGATGTAGAACGGGTCGGGCGAGGACAGGTCGTGGATCCAGCCGATCCAGGGCGCGTTGCGCATCTCCACGCTGGACAGCAGCACCCAGTAGAGCGCGATGAACACGGGGATCTGGATCAGGATGGGGAAGCAGCCGCCCAGGGGATTGACCTTCTCCTCGCGGTAGATCTTCATCATCTCCTGCTGCATCTGCTGCGGGTTGCTCTTGAGGCGCTCGCGCATTTCCATGATGCGCGGGTTGATCGCCTTCATCTTGGCCATGCTGCGGTAGGCGCTGGCGTTGAGCCAGTAGAACGCCGCCTTGATCAGCACCACCAGCAGCACGATGGCCCAGCCCCAGTTGCCCACGAACCCGTGGATCTTCTCGAGCAGCCAGTACAGCGGCTTGGCCAGGATGGTGAGCCAGCCGTAGTCCTTGACCAGTTCCAGGCCGGGGGCCAGGGTCTCGAGCTTCTTCTCGTCCTGCGGGCCCACGAACAGGCGCGCCTGCACGGTCTGCGACTGACCCGGCGCGATGGCCGGCAGCGAGGCCAGGCTGCCCACGGAGTAGAGGTTGTCGGCCACCTGGCGCACGAAGTTCTCGCGCGCCACGCCGGCGTCGAGCAGCCAGGCGGTGGCGAAGTAGTGCTGCACCATGGCCACGTAGCCGTCGGTGGCGTTCTTCACGTAGGTGGCCTTGTCGCCTGCCACGTTCTTGAACTCGATCTTCTGGAACTTGTGCTCCGTCGTATACACGGCGGGGCCGGTGAAGGTCGAGTAGAAGGGCGTCTGGCTTTCCACGGTGCTGCCGTCGCGCACCAGCTGGCGGTAGAGCTGCGGGCTGACCGGCGCGCCGCCGACGTTGCGCACCTCATGCTGCACGCCGATGTCGTAGTGGCCGCGCTTGAGCGTGTAGGTGGTGATCAGCTGCACGCCGCCCACCTCGGCGGATTCGTAGCGCACCTGCAGCGAATCCTGGCCGTCGGCCAGGGCCGTGGGCGCGCCGCCCACCAGCACCATCGGCGTCTTGTGGGTGGGGAAGTTGCCACCCACCAGGCCGCTCTGCGCCACGTAGGTGCGTTGGGCGGTCTGCGACAGCAGGGTGAAGGGCGTCTTGATGTCGCGGTCGGCCCCACCGGAGGCCTGCGCGTGCTTGAGCAGCTGCGCACCCACCAGGGCGCCGCCTTCGCTGCTGAAGCTCAGGCGCAGCACGTCGGTGGTGACCTCGTGGCGCGTGGCCGCGGCCGGCGCGCTGGCTTCGGCGCCCGGCACCGCGCTGGCGCCGGCCGAGGCCGGATTGCTCGAGGCGCTGGGCAGCGACGCGTCGGCCTTCGGCGCGGGCGCGCCCTGGGCGGGCGCGGTCACGGCCGGCGGCGTGCTGCTGGGAAAGAACGTGGCGGGCTTGCCGTTGTGGATCTGCCATTTGTCCCAGATGAGGACCATGGCGAAACCGAACACCACCCACAGGATGGAGCGACGAATGTCATTCATGACGCGTTCTTGTTTTCGGGGTTTCGGGGAAGCAGGCGCGTGAACAGGCCGTCGGGCCGCTCGGCGGGCACCGGGTCGTGGCCGCCCTCGCACCAGGGGTGGCAGCGCGCCAGCCGGCCCAGCGTGAGCCGGCTGCCCGTGAGCGCACCGTGGCGCCGCAGCGCGTCCAGCGCGTAGGCGGAGCAGGTGGGTTCAAAGCGGCAGCCGCTGCCCAGCCAAGGACTGAGCAGCAGCCGATAGCCCTGCACGAGGGCGATCAGCGCGCGGCGGGGCAGGTCACGCCACATGGCCGCGGGGCGGGTTCGGCGCGGACGCGCGCGACCACAGACTGATCAGCTCGGCGCGCACGGCGCTGCGCAGCGCGTCGGAGCGGGCGCTGATGAAGCGTTTCGGATCGAAGGCCCCGCGCAGGCGCACCACATGCGCGGCCACGGGCAAACCCGCCGCCGCTGGCGCGGTGGCGTAGATCTGGCGGCGGATGGTGTTGCGGGTGACCGCCCGGCGGGCCCAGCGCTTGGGAATCAGCACGCCGAGCCAAGGGTCGGCGACAGGAAACAGCGCGGCCTGAGCCTCGGCCTCGTCGAGAACGAGGCGGTGGAGGGCGAAATGGGGGGTCTTGGCCACCGGGGCGCTGGCCAGCACAGCCTGGAACTGGGGCCGGGTCCGCAGCCGCTGGATCACCGGCGGGCGAGGCTGAACCGACTCAGACCGACAGGCGCTTGCGGCCCTTGGCGCGGCGGGCGTTGATGACCGCGCGGCCGCCACGCGTCTTCATGCGCACGAGGAAGCCGTGGGTGCGGGCGCGGCGGATCTTGGAGGGTTGATAGGTGCGTTTCATGATGAGGGCTCTGAAATCGGGGAAACCCGCAATTATCGCCAGAAACCCCCCTTCGCGGCAAGCCAATGCGGATAGCCCTGTATCCGGCCGGCGCGGCGTCGGGCGCCCTGAGATCGCCCGGTGGCGCTTGTGGATAACTGCCGCGCGTGCCTACAATGCGCGCCCTGGGGCCACGCCCCTTGTCCACAACTACAAACCGTCTCCCGTCTTCCCGAATGTCCGAGGGCCCCCCCCCTTCTGCCGCGCTGCGCGACGACCGTTCGCTGTGGTCGGCGTGCATCGAACGCCTGGCCCAGGAAATCCCCGAGCAGCAGTTCAACACCTGGATCCGCCCCCTGAGCGCCACCGTCGCGCCGGACGATTCCAAGGTCGTCCTGGCCGTGGGCAACCGCTTCAAGCTCGACTGGATCCGCGCCCAGTACGCCCCCCGCATCAGCGCCTTGCTGGAAAGTGTTCGGGGCGCACCCGTCGCGCTTGAGTTAGCGCTCGCTCCTCGCGAAGCGCCCGCTCGGACAATGCCCGCCAACCGCCCGGTGTTCGACACACCAGCCGATTCCGTGCTCGCCGAGATGGCCGACGTGGCCCCCCTGGAGCCCGCCAGCGCGCCCAAGACGCGGCTCAACCCCTCGCTCACCTTCGGCTCGCTGGTAGAGGGCTCGGCCAACCGCATGGCACGCGCCGCGGCCATGCACGTGGCCGGCAGCCTGGGCCAGCTGTACAACCCCCTGTTCATCTACGGCGGGGTCGGCCTGGGCAAGACCCACCTGGTGCACGCCATCGGCAACCACCTGCTGGCCGAGCGGCCCCAGGCCAAAGTTCTCTACATCCACGCCGAGCAGTTCGTCTCGGATGTGGTTAAGGCCTATCAGCGCAAGACCTTCGATGAGTTCAAGGCCCGCTACCACTCGCTGGACCTGCTGCTGATCGACGACGTGCAGTTCTTCGCCAACAAGGACCGCACCCAGGAAGAGTTCTTCAATGCCTTCGAGGCGCTGCTGGCCCGCAAGAGCCACATCGTGCTCACCAGCGACACCTACCCCAAGGGCCTGGCCGACATCACCGAGCGCCTGATCTCGCGCTTCGATTCCGGCCTGACGGTGGCCATCGAGCCGCCCGAGCTGGAAATGCGCGTGGCCATCCTGATCAACAAAGCCGCCGCCGAGGCCGCCGTGATGCCCGAGGAAGTGGCCTTCTTCGTCGCCAAGAACGTGCGCTCCAACGTGCGCGAGCTCGAAGGCGCGCTGCGCAAGATCCTGGCCTATTCGCGCTTCAACCAGAAGGACATTTCCATCCAGCTGGCGCGCGACGCCCTGAAAGACCTGCTGTCCATCCAGAACCGGCAGATCAGCGTGGAAAACATCCAGAAGACGGTGGCCGATTTCTACAAGATCAAGGTCGCCGACATGTATTCCAAGAAGCGCCCGGCCAGCATTGCCCGGCCGCGCCAGATCGCCATGTTCCTGGCCAAGGAGCTCACCCAGAAGAGCCTGCCCGAGATCGGGGAACTGTTTGGCGGGCGAGACCACACCACCGTGCTGCACGCCGTGCGCAAGATCGCCGGCGAGCGCCAGCAGAACACCGAACTCAATCAGCAGCTGCATGTGCTGGAGCAGACCCTGAAAGGCTGAGCCCGCGCCAGGTGCAACCGCTGGTAAACAGCGTTCAAAAAGGGCGAGAATAGGGGGGTTTTGGCCCGCCGATCCCGCTCCGGGAGACACCTTCAAATAACGAAAGAGCCGCAGATGATCGTTTTCAAATCCTCGCAGGACAAGGTTCTGGCCGCGCTGCAGTCGGTCTCGGGCATCGTGGAGCGGCGCCACACCCTGCCCATCCTGGCCAACGTGCTGCTGCGAAAGACGGGCTCGCAGTTGCAGCTCACCACCAGCGACCTGGAAATCCAGATCCGCACCACGGCCGAGCTCGACGGCGACAGCGGCAGCTTCGCCACCACCCTGGGCGCGCGCAAGCTCATCGACATCCTGCGCACCATGCCGGGCGACCAGACCGTGAGCCTGGAGCAGACCGGGGGCAAGCTCATCCTCAAGGGCGGCAAGAGCCGCTTCACCCTGCAAAGCCTGCCGGCCGAAGACTTTCCGCTGGTGCAGGAATCGGCCAGCTTCGGCCCCGCGTTCAGCGTGCCGCAGAAGACGCTCAAGGGCCTGCTGGGCCAGGTGTCCTTTGCCATGGCGGTGCACGACATCCGCTACTACCTCAACGGCATCCTGTTCGTGGCCGAGGGCCAGCAGCTCAGCCTGGTGGCCACCGACGGCCACCGCCTGGCCTTCGCCTCCGCCACGCTGGACGTGGAAGTGCCCAAGCAGGAGGTCATCCTGCCGCGCAAGACCGTGCTGGAGCTGCAGCGCCTGCTGTCCGACAAGGACGGTGCCATCGAGATGCAGTTCGCGGCCAACCAGGCCAAGTTCAGTTTCGACGGCATGGAGTTCGTCACCAAGCTGGTCGAGGGCAAGTTCCCCGACTACAACCGCGTCATCCCCAAGAACCACAAGAACATCGTCACCCTGGGCCGCGCGCCGCTGCTGGCCAGCCTGCAGCGCACCGCCATCATGACGAGCGAGAAGTTCAAGGGCGTGCGCCTCAACGTCGAGCCCGGCACGCTGCGCGTGGCCTCGAGCAACGCCGAGCAGGAAGAGGCGGTCGACGAACTCGACATCGACTACGGTGGCGACGCCATCGAAATCGGCTTCAACGTCACCTACCTGATCGACGCGCTGCAGAACATGGGCCAGGAGATGGTCCGTGTGGAGCTGGCCGACGGCAACAGCTCGGCCCTCGTCACCAACCCCGACGACAACGCCTTCAAATACGTTGTCATGCCCATGCGCATCTGAGCGCAGCGCTCCCGACCCGATATCGAGCCCGACCCGCTGAACAGCGGGTTTGGCGTTTCTAGCGATCGAGAAAGTTCCTATGTCCGACGAGTCCACGAGCCCCGAAAGCTCCAATTTCCAGCCCAAGATCGATCCGAACCAGGCCGGGGCGAGCGAGGGTTACGGCGAGGGCTCGATCCAGATCCTCGAAGGCCTGGAGGCGGTGCGCAAGCGCCCGGGCATGTACATCGGCGACACCTCCGACGGCACCGGCCTGCACCACCTGGTGTTCGAGGTGGTCGACAACTCCATCGACGAAGCGCTCGCCGGCCACTGCGACGACATCGTCGTCACCATCCACACCGACAACTCCATCAGCGTGGTCGACAACGGCCGCGGCATCCCCACCGGGGTGAAGATGGACGACAAGCATGAGCCCAAGCGCAGCGCGGCCGAGATCGCGCTGACCGAACTGCACGCCGGCGGCAAGTTCAACCAGAACAGCTACAAGGTCTCGGGCGGCCTGCACGGCGTGGGCGTGAGCTGCGTGAACGCGCTCAGCAAGTGGCTGCGCCTGACGGTGCGCCGCGAAGGCAAGGTGCACCAGCTGGAGTTCGCGCGCGGCTTCGTGCAGAACCGCATCCTGGAAGACCAGAGCGGCATCGAGATCTCGCCCATGAAGGTGACCGGCGCCACCGAGAAGCGCGGCACCGAGGTGCACTTCCTGCCCGACACCGAGATCTTCAAAGAGAACAACGACTTCCACTACGAGATCCTGAGCAAGCGCCTGCGCGAGCTCAGCTTCCTCAACAACGGCGTGCGCATCCGCCTGCACGACGAGCGCAGCGGCAAGCAGGACGACTTCTCCGGTGCGGGTGGCGTGAAGGGCTTCGTCGAGTTCATCAACAAGGGCAAGACCGTCCTGCACCCGAACATCTTCCACGCCACCGGCGACCGCCAGAGCGACCAGGGCACCAACATCGGTGTCGAGGTGGCCATGCAGTGGAACAGCGGCTACAACGAGCAGGTGCTGTGCTTCACCAACAACATCCCGCAGCGCGACGGTGGCACCCACCTGACCGGCCTGCGCGCGGCCATGACGCGCGTCATCAACAAGTACATCGAAGAAAACGAGCTGGCCAAGAAGGCCAAGGTCGAGGTCAGCGGTGACGACATGCGCGAGGGCCTGTGCTGCGTGCTCAGCGTGAAGGTGCCCGAGCCCAAGTTCAGCAGCCAGACCAAGGACAAGCTGGTCTCCAGCGAGGTGCGCGGCCCGGTGGAAGACGTGGTGGCCCGCCTGCTGACCGACTACCTGCAGGAGCGGCCGAACGACGCCAAGATCATCTGCGGCAAGATCATCGAGGCCGCGCGAGCGCGCGAAGCCGCGCGCAAGGCGCGCGAGATGACGCGCCGCAAGGGCGTGCTCGACGGCATGGGCCTGCCCGGCAAGCTCGCCGACTGCCAGGAGAAAGACCCGGCGCTGTGCGAGATCTACATCGTGGAGGGCGACTCCGCCGGCGGCTCGGCCAAGCAAGGCCGCGACCGCAAGTTCCAGGCGATCCTGCCGCTGCGCGGCAAGATCCTCAACGTGGAGAAGGCGCGCTACGAGAAGCTGCTGAGCTCCAACGAGATCCTCACGCTCATCACCGCGCTGGGCACGGGCATCGGCAAGGCCGGCAGTGCCGGCGACGGCAAGAGCGGCGCCGACGATTTTGATGTGGCCAAGCTGCGCTACCACCGCATCATCATCATGACCGACGCCGACGTCGACGGCGCCCACATCCGCACCCTGCTGCTCACCTTCTTCTACCGCCAGATGCCCGAGCTGGTGGAGCGCGGCCACATCTACATCGCGCAGCCGCCGCTGTACAAGGTGAAGAGCGGCAAGGAAGAGCTGTACCTGAAGGACGCCGCCGCGCTCGACGGCTTCCTGCTGCGCATCGCGCTGAAAGACGCCAAGGTGATGACCGGCGGCGCGTCCAACGCCAACCTCGAAGGCGCCACCCTGGAAGAGCTCGCGCGCAAGCACCAGGTGGCCGAACACGTGATCGCACGCCTGTCGGCTTTCATGGACGCCGAGGCGCTGCGCGCCGTGGCCGACGGCGTGGCCCTCGGCCTGGACGACATGGAGGCCGCGTCCGCCAGCGCGCAGGACCTGCAGACCAAGCTGCGCGAGCTCAGCACCACCGGCGTGCCCGCCACCGTGACGGCCGAGTTCGACCAGCGCACCGACAAGCCCGTGCTGCGCATCAGCCGCCGCCACCACGGCAACATCAAGAGCAGCGTCATCACGCAAGACTTCGTGCACGGCGCCGACTACGCCGCCCTGGCCGAGGCCGCCAACACCTTCCGCGGCCTGCTGGGCGACGGCGCCAAGGTCATGCGCGGCGAGGGCGACAAGCAGAAGGAAGAGCGCGTGAGCGACTTCCGCACCGCCATGCAATGGCTCATCAGCGAAGCCGAACGCACCACCGCGCGCCAGCGCTACAAGGGCCTGGGC
>NZ_MKSS01000239.1:0-1857 GCF_001897365.1 Hydrogenophaga sp. 70-12 | reverse complement strand
CGCGCGGCGTGTCGAGCCAGTCCACCCGGCGCATCTTGCGCACCACCACGAACTCGTCGCGGTTGGTGCCGATGGTGCCGTAGTAGTTGAAGCCGTAGCTCAACTGCGCGTAACCACCGATCATGTGCGTGGGCTTGAGCACGATGCGCGTGACCGAGTTGTGGATGCCGCCGCGCACGCCGGTGATCTCCGAGCCCGGCGTGTTGATGATCTTCTCCTGCGAGTGGTACATCATCACCATGCCGGGGTTGACGCGCTGGCTGACCACCGCGCGCGCGGCCACCGCGCCATTCACGTTGAACAGCTCGACCCAGTCGTTGTCCACGATGCCGGCGCGTTGCGCGTCGGTCTCGCTGAGCCAGATCACCGTGCCCCCGCGGTTGAGCGTGAGCATGATCAGGTTGTCGCTGTAGGTGCTGTGGATGCCCCACTTCTGGTGCGGCGTGATGAAGTTCAGCACGATCTCGGTGTGGCCGTTGGGCTGGCGGCCCTGCACCGCGTCGGTGGTCTTGAGGTCCACTGGCGGGCGGTAGCTGCTGAAGCCCTCGCCGAAGGCGATCATCCAGGGGTGGTCCTGGTAGAACTGCTGGCGCCCGGTGAGCGTGCGCCAGGGGATCAGTTCGTGAACGTTGGTGTAGCCCGCGTTGTAGGACACGGTCTCGCTCTCGATGCCGCTCCAGGTCGGCGAGCTGATGATCTTGCGCGGCTGCGCCTGGATGTCGCGGAAACGGATCTTCTCGTCCTCGCGGTACAGCGCCAGGTGCCGGTGATCCCGCCCGGTGGCCTTGCCCAGCGCCTCCCAGGCCTTGACGGCCACGTGGCCGTTGGTCTCGGGCGCGAGCTGAAGGATCACCTCGCAGGCGTCGATGTCGCTGACGATGCGCGGCAGGCCGTGCGTGGCCCCCGGCTCGTTGGTGGAGCCGTTGAGCTGGCCGAGCTGCGTGACCTCCTGCTCGGTTTTCCAGCCGATCCCCTTGCCGCCATTGCCCAGCTGGTTCATGAGCGGCCCCAGCGCGGTGAAGCGCTTGAACACGTTGGGGTAGTCGCGCTCGACCACGGCGATCTGCGGCGCGGTCTTGCCGGGAACGAGATCGCACTCGCCCTTCTTCCACTCTTTCACCTCGAAGGGCTGGGCCAGCTCGGCTGGGCTGTCGTGCATCAGCGGCGTGAGCACCACCTCCTTCTCCACGCCGAGGTGGCCCACGCAGACCTCGCTGAAGGCTTTGGCGAAGCCCTTGTAGATCTCCCAGTCGCTGCGGCTTTGCCACACCGGGTCCACCGCGGCCGACAGCGGGTGGATGAAGGGGTGCATGTCGCTGGTGTTGAGGTCGTTCTTCTCGTACCAGCTCGCGGTGGGCAGCACGACGTCGCTGTACAGGCAGGTGGTGCTCATGCGGAAGTCGAGCGTGACCAGCAGGTCGAGCTTGCCCTCGGGGGCGGTGTCGTGCCAGCGCACCTCGGTGGGCTTCGCGTCGTCCGGGCCCAGGTCGGCGCCCTGCACGCCGTGCTGCGTGCCCAGCAGGTGGCGGCAGAAGTACTCGTGGCCCTTGCCGCTGGAGCCCAGCAGGTTGGAGCGCCACACGAAGAGGCAACGCGGCCAGTTCTGCGGCGCGTCCGGGTCCTCGCAGCTCATCTCCAGCGTGCCGTCCTTGAGCGCCTTGACGACGTAGTCCTTGGGGTCCATTCCCGCGGCGGTGGCGTCGGCCACCACCTGCAGGGGGTTGGTCTTGAGCTGCGGCGCGCTGGGCAGCCAGCCCATGCGTTCGGCGCGCACGTTGTAGTCGATCATGCTGCCGCCCCAGGCGGCCTTATCGGCGAGGGGACTCACGATCTCCCCGAGGTCGAGTTTTTCGTAGC
>NZ_MKSS01000238.1:0-1879 GCF_001897365.1 Hydrogenophaga sp. 70-12 | reverse complement strand
AGAGCGCGCTGCGCTGGTCGGCGCGCAGGTGGGACATGCTGTGGTGGTAGGCCTCCACGCTGTCCATGGCCAGGGCCTGGAAGGTGGTCTTGGCGCGCAGCGGGCGCGGCGCCCAGTCGGCCTTGGGGTAGATCTGGCCCAGCGGGCCGAAAACCGGCCGGCGCAGGCCCAGCGGCAGGCGGCGGCGCACGGCCTCCTCGCCCAGGTGCAGGCGGTAGCGGCGGTAGCCGCCGAAGCTCTCGTCGCCGCCGTCGCCCGACAGGGCCACGGTCACGTGCCGGCGCGCCATCTGGCAGACGCGGTAGGTCGGGATGGCGGAACTGTCGGCGAAAGGCTCGTCGTAGAGCCAGGCCAGGGTGTCGATGAGGCCGAAGTCGTCGCTGCCCACCACGTCGAGCGTGTGGTTCGTGCGGTAGCGATCGGCCACCATCTTGGCGAAGTCCGACTCGTTGAAGCGCGGATCGTCGAAGCCGATGGCGCAGGTGTGCACGGGCGATTCGGACAGGCCGGCCATGGTGGCCACCACGGCGCTCGAATCGACGCCGCCCGACAGGAAGGCGCCCAGCGGCACGTCGGCGATCATGCGCAGGCGCACCGACTCGCGCAGGCGCTCGCGCAGCTCGGCCTGGGCGTCGGCGGCGCTGATGGGGTTGTCGGTGGTGAAGCGCACGTCCCAGTAGGCCTGGGGCTCGGGGCGCGCCGCGCCACCGCGGCGCAGCGTGAGCGTGTGCGCCGAAGGCAGCTTGTGCGCGCCCTCGTAGATGCAGCGCGGGTCGGCCACGTAGCCCAGCGAGAAGTACTCCTCCACCGCCAGCGGGTCGATGCGGCGCTGGAAGCCGGGGTGCGAGGTGATGGTCTTGAGTTCGGAGCCGAAGACGAAGCTGCCGTCGGGCAGCCAGGCGTAGTGCAGCGGTTTCACGCCCAGGCGGTCGCGCGCCAGAAACAGGGTCTGCTGGTGGCGGTCCCACAGCGCGAAGGCGAACATGCCGCGCAGGCGCTGCACGCAGGCCGGGCCCCAGGCGCGCCAGGCGTTGACGATGACCTCGGTGTCGCTGCGCGTGCGGAACTTCAGGCCCAGCGAGCGCAGCTCGGGCACGAGCTGCTGGAAGTTGTAGATCTCGCCGTTGAAGACGATGGCGATGCTGCCGTCCTCGCTGAACAGCGGCTGGTCGCCGGTGGACAGGTCGATGACCGACAGGCGCCGGTGGCCCAGGGCCAGGCCGGGCTCCAGGTGCAGGCCGTCGCTGTCGGGGCCGCGGTGCGACTGCACGTCGTTGATGCGGCGCATCAGCGCCGGGTCGAAGGGCCGCAGGCCCACGGGGTCGAACAGGCCGGCGATGCCGCACATATCAGGAGCTCTCCGTGGTGGGCAGCCAGGCCGCGAGGCGGTCCAGGTTGGCCTGCCAGCTGAAGTTCTGGACAACGTGTTCGCGCGCCGCCGCGCCCAGGCGCTCGCGGCGCGCCGGATCGGCCAGCCAGGCGAGCACGCCTTGCGCGAAGCACTCGGCTTCGTCGCAGCGCCACAGGCCCTGCTCGGCCGTGGCGCCGATCGGCTCGGCGCAGGACGGGACCGTGATCACGGGCTGCCCCATGGCCATGGCCTCCAGGATCTTGTTCTGGATGCCGCGCGCCACGCGCAGCGGCGCCACCACCGCGCCCGCGTGCTGCAGGTAGGGTTCCACCTGGGGCACGGTGCCGGTGACGTGAACCGCGCCGCCCGCCAGCGCCTGCACAGCCGGCGTGGGGTTGCGGCCCACGATCCAGAAGCTGGCCTGGGGCTCGCGCTCGCGGATGCGTGGCAGCACCTCGGTGGCGAACCAGACCACGGCGTCCACGTTGGGCCAGTAGTCCATGGCGCCGGTGAAGACGATGGCGCGCT
>NZ_MKSS01000237.1:0-17800 GCF_001897365.1 Hydrogenophaga sp. 70-12 | reverse complement strand
GCTCATCGGCGTGCTGCCCCTGCTGGGCGTGCAAGGCCTCTGGAGCGTGCTGCTGCCCTTCTACCTGTTCATGCTGGGCCACGGCGTGCACCAGCCCTGCGGCCAGAGCGGCGCGGTGGCGCCCTTCCCGCAGGCGGCCGGCGCGGCCTCGGCGCTGGCGGGCTTCCTCATGATGGTGGTGGCCTTCGGCATCGGCGGCTGGCTGGGGCTGGCGCTGTCCGATCCCGCGCTGGGCGCCGGCACGGTGCGCCCCCTCACCAACAGCGTGTGGTTCTGGTGCGTGGTCATCGCCACCACGGCCTGGACCCTCGTGCAGCGACACGGCGAGCCGCACACGCCGCCGACGCGTGTCGCGACGATATGAGCCCCCACGCTCCGCCGCCGCGCGGGTCGCTGCCCCCCGAGGGGGCTGATCCGGCCTGGGGCGGCCCGGCGCCGGATCGTGGCGTGGATTCGCGACCGCGCTGCATCGCCCTGGCCGGCCCCACCGCCAGCGGCAAAACGGCGGCGGCCCTGGCCATCGCCGCGCGCTGGCCGGTGGAGATCGTCAGCGTCGACTCGGCATTGGTGTACCGGGGCATGGACATCGGCACCGCCAAGCCCACGGCGGCCGAGTTGGCGGCCGTGCCGCACCACCTGATCGACATCCGCGACCCCGCGCAGGCCTACAGCGCGGCCGACTTCGCGCGCGACGCCACGCGCCTGATCGCCGAGATCGGCGCGCGCGGCCGCACCGCCCTGCTGGTGGGCGGCACCATGCTGTACTTCAAGGCCTTGCTCGACGGGCTGGACGAGCTGCCCGCCGCCGACCCCGCCGTGCGCGCCGCGCTCGAGGCGCGCGCGCGCGCCGAGGGCTGGCCCGCGCTGCACGCCGAACTGCAGCGCGTGGACCCGGTCAGCGCCGCGCGCCTCTTCCCCAACGACGCGCAGCGCATCCAGCGCGCGCTGGAGGTGTTCCAGGTGTCGGGCCGGCCGCTGTCGGGTTTTCATTCGGGCCGCGGACGCGACCCTAGGGGCCCGCTCGACGAAGCCCACCTGATCTCGCTCGAACCGCAAGACCGCGCCTGGCTGCACGCGCGCATCGCCGAGCGCTTCGAGGCCATGCTCGCGACCGGGCTGCTCGACGAACTGCGCGCCCTGCGCGCGCGCGGCGACCTGCACGCCGACCTGCCCGCCATGCGCTGCGTGGGCTACCGCCAGGCCTGGGCCACGCTGGACGCCTCGCCCACGCCCGACGCCGCCGCGCTGGCCGGGCTGCGCGACCGCGGCGTCTTCGCCACGCGCCAGCTCGCCAAACGCCAGCTCACCTGGCTGCGCTCCATGCCCCGGCGCGTGGTGGTGCCGGCCGACGCGCCGGACGCGCTGGAGCGGGTGCTGGCGCAGGTCCGGGAGTGGCTGGGGAACCCGCCATGAGCCTCATCGCCGAGAACCTGGGCAAGTTCTACGGCGACACGCCGGTGTTCCGCCACGTCGACCTGCGGGTCGAACCCGGCGAGTTCATCGCCATCGTGGGCGAATCCGGCGTGGGCAAGTCCACGCTGCTCAACTGCCTGGCCGCGCTCGACGACTGGAGCGAGGGCCGCGTGTGGCACGGCGGCACCGACCTCGGCGCCCTCGACGAAGCGCGCCGCGCCCACTGGCGGCGCGCCAACCTGGGCTTCGTCTTCCAGGCCTTCCACGTGCTGCCACACCTGGACGTGGCGCAGAACATCGGCCTGCCCCTGCTGCTGCTGAACCGCCCGGACCCCGCGCGCGTGCGGGCCCTCATGGACGCGGTCGGCCTCGAGGGCCTGGGCGCGCGCCTGCCCGCGCAGCTCTCGGGCGGCCAACTGCAGCGCGTGGCCATCGCGCGCGCGCTGGTGCACCGGCCCGCCGTCGTGCTGGCCGACGAACCCACCGGCAACCTGGACCCGGCCACCGCCACGCGCGTGATGGACCTGCTGTGCGCCCAAACCCGCGAACAGGGCGCCTCGCTGGTGCTGGTGACGCACGCCGAGGCCGCCGCGCGCCGCGCCGATCGTGTGCTGCGGCTCAGCGCCGACGGCCTGCGCGCCGATACCACCGCGACTTGACGGAACCCCGGCTCTGCGACACGGTCGCACCTGGGCACACCCAGCCAAAGGTAACCCGTTGGTAACTTTATTTCACTATGATCGACCCACTTCGTAACTCGTGAAGCCAACCGCCCCAACGATGGAGACCAGCACCCCACCCGACGCGCCCCTGGACCTCGTCATCTTCGGCGGCGCGGGCGACCTGTCCCTGCGCAAGCTGCTGCCGGCGCTCTACATGGCGCACCTGCACAAGACCCTGCCGGACGACACGCGCATCGTCGCCCTGGGCCGCCACGCCTGGGACCGCGCGGCCTTCACGGCCTTCATCGACGACAAGGTGCGCGGCTTCATCGCCGCCGACGCGCTGGACGACGCGGGCTGGCGCGGCTTCGTGCAGCGCCTGGTCTACGTCTCGCTCGACGCCACGCGCCCCGAGGACTTCGCCGCGCTCGGCCAGGCCCTGCGGCCCGGCGTGGACCGCGTCTACTACCTCGCCACCGCGCCCACGCTGTTCACCGCCATCTGCGCGAACCTGCACGGCGCCGGTCTGGTGGACCCACGCTCGCGCGTGGTGCTGGAAAAACCCCTGGGCCACGACCTGGCCTCGGCGCGCGCCATCAACGACGAGGTGGCCCGGTACTTCAGCGAATCGCAGACCTTCCGCATCGACCACTACCTGGGCAAGGAGACGGTGCAGAACCTCATGGTGCTGCGCTTCGGCAACGCCATCTTCGAGCCCCTGTGGCGCAGCCCCAGCATCAAGAGCGTGCAGATCACGGTGGCCGAATCGGTGGGCGTGGGCAGCCGCGCGGGCTTCTATGACGGCACCGGCGCGCTGCGCGACATGGTGCAGAACCACCTGCTGCAGCTGCTGTGCATCGTGGCCATGGAGCCACCCGTCTCGCTCGACCCCGACGCCGTGCGCGACGAAAAACTCAAGGTGCTGCGCTCGCTGCGGCCCATGACGGTGGCCGACGTGGCGCGCGACACCGTGCGCGGCCAGTACGGCCCGGGCAACGTGGGCGGCGAGCGCGCCGTGGGCTACCTGCAGGAGGACAACGTCCCCGCCGGCAGCGATACCGAGACCTTCGTCGCGCTGCGCGCGCACATCAACAACTGGCGCTGGGCCAACGTGCCCATCTTCCTGCGCACCGGCAAGCGCCTGGCCGAGCGGCGCAGCGAGATCGTGGTCGAGTTCGCGCCCCTGCCCTATTCGCTGTTCCCCGACGCGCCGCGCGAGCCGGTGAACCGCCTGCTGATCCGCCTGCAGCCCGAAGAACACGTGCAGCTGCAGATGATGGCCAAGCAGCCTGGCAGCGGCATGAAGCTGCGCCCGGTCGCGCTCGACCTGGACCTGCAGTCGGCCCTGGCGGGCCGCCGCGCCGAAGCCTACGAGCGCCTGCTCATCGACGTCATCAAGGGCCGGCTCACGCACTTCATGCGGCGCGACGAACTGGAGGCCGCCTGGACCTGGGTCGAGCCCATCATCGAGGGCTGGAAGTCCCTGGGCGAGAAGCCGCGCGCCTACGCCGCCGGCAGCTGGGGCCCGGCCGCCTCCTCCGCCCTCATGGCGCGCGAAGACTCCACCTGGTCGGAAGAAGCCTGAGCCCATGAACCAGCACCCGTGCAACACGCCCGCCGAACTCGCGCAGCGCCTGGCCGCGTGGACCGGCCTGCGCCTGCACCAGGCCATCGCCGGGCGCGGCCATGCGGTGCTGGCGGTCTCGGGCGGCCGCTCGCCGGTGCCGCTGTTCCAGGCCCTGCGCGCGCAGCCGCTGGACTGGTCGCGCGTGAGCATCACCCTGGTGGACGAGCGCTGCGTGCCGCACGACCACCCCGACAGCAACACCGCCCTGGTGCGCGAACACCTCTTGCAGCAGGGCGCCGCGGCGGCCACCTTCGTGCCCTGGTTCGACGAGCTGCCCGCCACGCTGGACGACACCGCGCTGCAGGCGCTCGCCGACGCCGCCAGCCAGCGCCTGGCGACCCAGCCCTGGCCCTGGGACCTCGCCATCCTCGGCATGGGCGAGGACGGGCACACCGCCTCGCTTTTCCCGCACGCGGGCGGCCTCAGCCAGGCCCTGCACGCCAGCGGCCCCGTGGCCTGGACGCGCCCGCTGAACGCGCCGCACGCGCGCCTGACCCTGACCCTGCCCGCGCTGCTGGCCACGCGGGAACTGGTCTTGCCCCTCATCGGCCCCGCCAAGCTGCGCGTGTACCAGCAGGCCCGGCTGTCCGAAGACGACACGCTGCCGATCTCGCTCGTGTTGCACCAGCACCAGACCCCGGTGCAGGTGTGGCTCGCCTAACGATGAACACCCCCGCGCCGCTTCGCCTCACCCCCTCAAGGGGGCGGCACCCACGGCCCGGCACAGCCGGTTCCGTGGTGTCCCTGGGGTAGACCACCCCATGCGAACAGCTTCTTCCATTCAGCCATGAATCACTTGAACCCCATCCTCGACCGCGTCACGCGGCGCATCACCGAGCGCAGCGCGCCCTCGCGCGGCGCCTACCTGCAGCACATGGCCGCGCAGCGCACGCGCGGCACGCAGCGCGCCGGCCTGGGCTGCGCCAACATGGCCCACACCACGGCCGCGCTGCCCCATGAAGACAAGCTGCGCATCCACGCCGAGCGGGCGCCGCACATCGGCATCGTCACCGCCTACAACGACATGCTCTCGGCGCACCAGCCCTTCGAGGCCTACCCCAGCCTGATCCGCTGGCACGCGCAGCAGATCGGCGCCAGCGCCCAGGTGGCCGGCGGCGTGCCCGCCATGTGCGACGGCATCACCCAGGGCGAGGCCGGTATGGAGCTGTCGCTGTTCTCGCGCGACACCATCGCCCTGGCCACCGCCGTGGCGCTCTCGCACAACGTGTTCGACGCCGCGCTCATGCTGGGCGTGTGCGACAAGATCGTGCCCGGCCTGTTCATGGGCGCGCTGCAGTTCGGCCACCTGGCCACGGTGTTCGTGCCCGCCGGCCCCATGACCTCCGGCCTGTCCAACGACGAGAAGGCCAAGGTGCGCCAGCAGTACGCGCAGGGCCTGGTGGGCCGCGAGGCCCTGCTCGAATCGGAAGCGCGCGCCTACCACGCGCCCGGCACCTGCACGTTCTACGGCACCGCCAACAGCAACCAGATGCTGATGGAGATCATGGGCCTGCACCTGCCGGGCAGCTCCTTCGTGAACCCGGGCACGCCGCTGCGCGAGGCCCTCACCAAGGCCGCCGTGGAGCGCGCCGTGGCCAACAGCGGGCGCACCGGCCAGCCCTACGTGCCGCTGTGGCAGATCGTCGACGAGAAGGCCATCGCCAACGGCGTCGTCGGCCTGCTGGCCACGGGCGGCTCCACCAACCACACCCTGCACCTGGTGGCCATGGCGCGCGCCGCCGGCATCCTGATCGACTGGGACGACTTCGCCGAGCTGTCGGCCGTGGTGCCGCTGCTGGCGCGCGTCTACCCCAATGGCAGCGCCGACGTGAACCACTTCCATGCGGCCGGTGGCCTGGGCGTGCTGATGCGCGAGCTGCGCGGCGCCGGCCTGCTGCACGCCGACGTGCACACCGTGATGGGCCCGGGCCTGGACGCCTACGGCCTGGAGCCCTGGCTGGACGGCGAGCGCCTGGCCTGGCGCCCCGTGCCCGAGCGCAGCGCCGACCTGAACGTGCTGCGCCCCGCGAGCGACCCGTTCAGCGCCGACGGCGGCCTGCGCCTGCTCACCGGCAACCTGGGACGTTGCGTGATCAAGGTGTCGGCCGTGAAACCCGAGCACCGCGTGGTGCGCGCGCCCGCCGTGGTGGTGCACGACCAGCAGGAGCTGCTGGCCAAGTTCAAGGCCGGCGAGCTGGAGAAGGACTTCGTGGCCGTGGTGCGCTACCAGGGCCCGCGCGCCAACGGCATGCCCGAGCTGCACAAGCTCACGCCGCCGCTGGCCGTGCTGCAGGACAAGGGCTTCAAGGTCGCCCTGGTCACCGACGGCCGCATGTCCGGCGCCTCGGGCAAGGTGCCCGCGGCCATCCACGTCACGCCCGAGGCCGTGGCGGGCGGGCCGATCGCGCGCGTGCGCGACGGCGACCTCATCACGCTGGACGCCGAGCGCGGCCTGCTCAAGGTGGACGTGGACGAGGCCACGCTGGCCGCGCGCGCCCTGCCCAACCCCGACCTGTCCCACAACACGCACGGCAGCGGCCGCGAGCTCTTCGGCCTGTTCCGCGCCCACGTCGGTGGCGCTGAGCAAGGTGCCTCGCCGCTGTTCGCCTGAACCCTCAACGCCGCACACCATGCAAGACCAGCACCTCAGCCACCCCGCCTTCCAGTCGCGCGTCGTGCCCGTCATCGTGCTCAGCGACGCGAAGCAAGCCGTGCCACTCGCCCAAGCCCTGCTCGACGGCGGCATCGACGTCATGGAGATCACCCTGCGCTCGGACGTGGCGCTCGATGCCATCGAGGCCGTGGCCCGGGCCGTGCCCCAGATGCACCTGGGCGCCGGCACCGTCACACGGCCCAGCGACGTGCCGCGCGTGATCGACGCCGGCGCGCGCTTCGCGCTCTCGCCCGGCTGCACCGACGCGCTGGTGGACGCCATGCGCGCCACCGGCCTGCCCTTCATTCCCGGCGTGATGACCCCCGGCGAGGTGATGCGGGCGCGCGACCAGGGCTTCACGCTCATGAAGCTCTTCCCCGCGCAGCAGGCCGGCGGCATCGGCATGCTCAAGGCCCTGGGCGCGCCCATCCCCGACGTGCGCTTCTGTCCCACCGGCGGCGTGGGCCCCGAGAACCTGCGCGACTTCCTCGCCCTGCCCAACGTCGCCATGGCCGGCGGCTCCTGGCTCACGCCGGCCGACGCCCTGCGCGACGGCGACTGGGCGCGCATCACCCGGCTGGCGCGCGAAGCCACCGCGCTCGCGCAGGGACAATGAACGCCACCGGCGCGCCCAAAGGCGCCTGCGCCGCGCGCCCGCCACACCCATGACCACCATGCCACTGCCCGTCGCCCTGCCCGCCTGGCAACACCTCCAGGCGCTCGCCAACGAACCGTCGGTGCCGCTGCGCGAGCGGCTTGCCGAGCCCGAGCGCGCGCGCCGCCTCACCTGGTCCGCCGCCGGCCTCACGCTCGACGCCAGCCGCCAGGCCATCGGCACCGAGATCGAACGGGCCCTGCTCGACCTGGCCGCGCAGAGCCAGATCGCCGAGCAGCGCGAAGCCATGTTCCGCGGCGAGGCCATCAACACCACCGAAGACCGCCCCGTGCTGCACGTGGCCCTGCGCGGCGGCGAGGCCGGTGGTCCCTGGGGCAACGCCATCCACGCGCTGGTGCAGCGCGAGCTCGACCGCGTCTGCCGCTTCGCCGAGGAGCTGCGCGCCGGCACCGTGCGCGGCCACGCGGGCGACGCCTTCACCGACGTCGTCAACATCGGCATCGGCGGCTCCGACCTGGGCCCGCGCATGGCGGCCGACGCGCTCGCCCACCTGGCCAGCGACGCGGTGCGCGTGCACTACGTCTCCAACCCCGACGCCTGGGCGCTGTGGAGCGTGCTGCGCGGGCTGGATGCGAAACGCACGCTGTTCATCGTCTCCAGCAAGACCTTCACCACGCAGGAAACCCTCACCAACGCCGCCAGCGCGCGCCACTGGCTGGCCGACCAGGGCGTGCCGGCCGACGCCATCGCCCGGCACCTGGTGGCCATCACCGCCACGCCGGCCAAGTCCGCCGAGCTGGGCTACGACCCCGAGCGCACCTTCCTGTTCTGGGACTGGGTGGGCGGGCGCTACTCGCTGTGGTCCGCGCTGGGTCTGCCGCTGGCCATCGGCATCGGCGCGGCGGCGTTCCGCGAGCTGCTCGCCGGCGCGCGCGCCATGGACGGGCATTTCCTGCACGCCCCCTTGCAAGAGAACCTGCCGGTGCGCCTGGCCCTGCACGGCGTGTGGAACCGCAACTTCCTGCGCATGCCCACGCAGCTCATCGCCTGCTACGCCTCGCGCCTGGTGCGCTTCGTGCCCTTCGTGCAGCAGATGGACATGGAATCCAATGGCAAGCGCACGCACCTGGACGGCAGCGAGGCCACGGTGGACACCGGCCCCATCGTCTGGGGCGGCCTGGGCATCGACGGCCAGCACGCCTACTTCCAGCTGGTGCACCAGGGCCGGCACGCGCTGCCGGTCGATTTCATCGGCGTCCTGAGCGAAGACACACCACTGCCACTGGCCAGCGCGCACCACGCCGTGGTGAACCTGAACCTGCGCGCCCAGGCCCAGGCCATGGCCCTGGGCCGCACGCTCGAAGAGACCGAGGCGCAGCTGCTGAAGGACGGCGCCGACGCCGAGACCGCGCACGCCCTGGCGCCGCACCGCCAGTTCCCCGGCAACATCCCCAGCCACCTGCTCTGGCTCGACCGGCTCGACCCCAGTCGCCTGGGCGCGCTGATCGCCCTGTACGAGCACAAGGTGTTCTGCCAGGCCGCCCTCTGGCGCATCAACGCCTTCGACCAGTGGGGCGTGGAGTTGGGCAAAACCATGGCCAAGGCCATGGAACGCGCGGGCGGCTGAAGCCTCCAATCCATCGTTGACGGGCCTCGTCCGGCGCGCGGGTCGGACCGGTCCTACACGGCCCGGCGCGGGCCCTTCCTAGCATGGGTGGACGCGACGGGCCCCGGTCCCGCGCTTTCAGGAGAACGCCCATGACCCAAGCCTTTTATTCCCCCACCGCCTTCACCCGCCACTGCCTGGCCGCCGCCGCCCTGGCGCTCGCGCTGCCCGCCTGGGCCCAGGGCGCCGGCGCGGCCAAGACCTCCACCGACAACCGCTACCAGCAGGAGCGCGCCGCCTGCGCCGCCATGAGCAACCCCGAATCGCGCACCAGTTGCCTGCGCGACCTGGGCGCGGCCCGCCAACAGGCCCGCAGCCAGCCGCGCGCTCCGGTGTCGCCGGAACAGCTGCAGCGCAACGCCCTGCAGCGCTGCGAGGTGCACACCGCGGCCGATGAGCGCGCCATCTGCGAGCGCATGGTGCGCGGCGAAGGCGAGGTCTCGGGTTCGGTCAGCGGGGGCGGGCTGATCCGCTCGATCGAAACCACCGTGCCGGCGCCGATGCCGCCGGCCGAGCCGCCGCTGCGGCAGTGAGGCCAGGCCCCCGATCGGGCCTGCTGCGAAGGCGGTAGACCCGACCCGCCGGCCAGGGGCGGCGATCCAGTGAGAGAAACAACAGCGTGCGGCACCGGGGCCGGTGCTAGCTTGTGCGCCCTCGGTACTCCCCTGGGTTCACGGACATGGCCCTTCTCCGACATGGAACGCTTCCCGCCCTGCTCTGCGCCACCGGGCTGTCGGCCTGCGGCGGCAACCCGTCCGGCACCGCGCCGCCCGCCGTGGTCGTGCTGCCACCAGCCGCACCCGCCCTGATGGCCAGCGCGCCCGCCCTGGCCCTGGCCGCGTCGGGCCAGCCTCGGCACGTTCTCATCACCAACGTCGGCGGCCAGGCCGCGCTCAACCTCGTGGTGGGCGCGGCCAGCGCGCTGCCGGCGGGCAGCGCCTTCGGCACCGACTGCGCCGCCACCCTGGCCCCGGGAGCGAGCTGCACGCTCACCGTCACGCCCGGCGCCACGCCCTCGGCCGCGCCCGGGGACGCCGCGCCCACGCCCGCCGAACTGCGCATCGGCGGCAGCAACACGCCAGCCCTGACGCTGCCGGTGCGGGTGCTGGGCTTCGGCAGCGTGTACCAGGGCGGCTACGTGTTCGACCTGGACGACACCACGCCCCCCACGGGCGGCGTGGGCGGCAAGGTGATGGCGCTGAACAACGCCTGGCCGACCGCCGTCCAGGCCAACGACGCCCCCCTGGCGTCCAGCCCCACGGAGGGCGCCGCCAACACGGCGACCCTCGTCAACGCCGGCGGTCCACCGCCCGACCCGAACAGCCCCTACGCGGCCTGGACCTGCGACGACGCCAGCGACGCCGGCTTCACCGACTGGTACCTGCCGGCCATCTGCGAACTGGGCTACGACCGGGACAACCGGGGCTCCGGCTGCGGCAGCGCCGCCGCGCCCACCCGGCCGAACATCCAAAGCCATCTGGTGGACAAGGGCGTGAGCGGCGGACTGGTCGGCAACAACGAGTACTGGAGCTCGACCGGTGCGGGTGGTGTCACATGGACGCAGTACATCGGGCCGGGCCCTACAGCAGCACAACACGACGTCCCCTCGGCCGCCCTCTCCCTGGTCCGCTGCGTGCGCGCCCTCACCCCTTGAGCGACGCGGCCGGGCGCGCCAGCCGCCGCGCGCTCAGGTCACCGGCGCCGGGTTGAACAGCACCAGCTGGTTGTGCAGCTTCCAGCGCTCGGCCCAGGTCTTCTGGCGCCCGCTCGCCACGTCGAGCATGTAGCGGAACAGCGCCCAGCCCACGTCCTCGATGCTGGCCTGGCCGTCGGCGATGGTGCCGGCGTTGATGTCCATCAGGTCGTGCCAGCGCCGCGCCAGCTCGCTGCGCGTGGCCACCTTGATCACCGGCACCGCCGCCAGCCCGTAGGGCGTGCCGCGGCCAGTGGTGAACACGTGCAGGTTCATGCCCGCGGCCAGCTGCAGCGTGCCGCAGATGAAATCGCTCGCGGGCGTGGCGGCGTAGGTCAGGCCCTTGGCGCGCAGCTTCTCGCCGGGCGACAGCACGTTGGCGATCGGCGCGCTGCCCGACTTCACGATCGAGCCCATGGCCTTCTCGACGATGTTCGACAGCCCGCCCTTCTTGTTGCCCGGCGTGGTGTTGGCGCTGCGGTCCACGCCGCCGCGCTTCAGGTACTCGTCGTACCAGGCCATCTCGCGCACCAGGGCCTGCGCCACCTCGGGCGTGGCGGCGCGCGCGGTGAGCTGGGCGATGCCGTCGCGCACCTCGGTGGTCTCGGAGAACATCACGCTGGCGCCCGCGCGCACCAGCAGGTCGGTGCAAAAGCCCACCGCCGGGTTGGCCGTGACGCCCGAAAACGCGTCGCTGCCGCCGCACTGCACGCCCACCACCAGCTCGCTGGCCGGCACCGTCTCGCGCCGGCGCGCGTTCAGGCGCTTCAGGTGCACCTCGGCCTGGCGCAGGATGGACTCGACCATGCTCATGAAGCCCACATGGGCCTCGTCCTGTAGACAGACCAACCCCCCCGCGCCGCTGCGCGGCTCCCCCCCTGGGAGGGGGGGCACCGCCAGCGGCCCGTCAGAGCCGGTTCCACGGCGGTCCTGGATCGGGATCCCCTCGCTGGGAAACAGCCGCTCGGGCTGCAGCTTCTCGCAGCCCAGGCTCACCACCATCAACTCGCCCCCGAAGTTGGGGTTCTGGCTGATGTGGCGCAGGGTGCGAATGGGGATCGCCGCGCCGGGCGCGTCGATGGCCACGCCGCAGCCGTAGCCGTGCTCCAGCGCCACCACGCCGTCCACGTTCGGGTACTTGGGCAGCAGCTCGGCCTGGATGCGCTGCACCGCGAACGCGGTGACGCCGGCCACGCACTGCACGGTCTGGGTGATGGCCAGCAGGTTGCGCGTGCCCACCGAGCCGTCGGGGTTGCGGTAGCCCTCGAAGGTGAAGCCCTCCAGCGGGGGCAGCGGCGCGGCGCCACGCGTGGCCATGGGCAGGTCGTCCAGGCCGCGCGCGCCGGGCATCTGCAGCAGGCGCTCGTGCACCCAGCTGCCGGCGGGAATGTCCTGCAAGGCGTAGCCGATGGGCACGCCATACCGCCGCACGGCCGCGCCCTGGGGCAGGTCCACCAGCGCCACCTTGTGGCCCTGCGGCACCCGCTCGCGCAGCGCCGGCCCGCCGGGCAGCGCGGTGCCGGGCGGCAGGCCGCCGTCGTTGGCGACGATGGCCACGTTGTCCTCGGCGTGCATGCGGATCGTCAGCGGCGCCACGGCCGCGGGGTTCGCCAGGGTATCGGGCATGGGCGTCTCCTATGATGCGGCGCACCCGCCATCCCCCGGCCCCTTGACCGGACGCGTGGCGCGGAGCGCTTGGTACCGGTACCATTCTAAGCCGCACATGAAAGAATCCGACAACTCCCGGCGCGCCCGACGCGGCAGCGGGGCCATCACCGTGCGCGACGTGGCCCGCCTCGCGGGCGTCGCGCCCATCACCGTCTCGCGCGTGCTGAACACGCCCGCGCAGGTCTCGCCCGACGTGCGCCAGAAGGTGCTGGAGGTGATCCAGAAAACCGGCTACGTGCCCAACCGCATGGCCGGCGGGCTGGCGTCCTCGCGCAGCCGCCTGATCGCGGCGGTGGTGCCGAGCACGGTGATGTCGGTGTTCATGCCCACCATCGAGGCCTTGAACGAGACCCTGTTCAACGCCGGCTACCAGCTCATGCTCGGCCAGTCCGACTACTCCGCCGCGCGCGAGGAGGCCTTGCTGGAGGCCATCGTCGGCCGGCGGCCCGACGGCATCTTCCTCACCGGCATCCTGGGCCCGAGCCAGGGCCGCACGCGGCTGCTCGCCTCGGGCATTCCGGTGGTGGAAACCTGGGACCTGACGCCCACGCCCATCGACATGCTGGTGGGCTTCTCGCACGCCGACATCGGGCGCGAGGTGGCGCGCTTCCTCATCGACAAGGGCCGCCGCCGGCTGGCGCTGATCCGCGCCGAGGACGAACGCGCCGAGCGCCGCGCCGGTGCTTTCACCGAAGCGGTGCAGCGGGCCGGGCACGGGCCGGTGGCGGTGGTGAACGTGGGCGCCTCACGCTCATTGCGCAGTGGGCGCGAGGCCCTGGGCCGTCTGCTGGAGCAGGCGCCGGACGTGGACGCCATCTTCTGCAGCTCCGACCTGCTGGCGCTGGGCGTGGCCACCGAGGCTCGCGTGCGCGGCATCGCCGTGCCGCACGACCTGGCGCTGGTGGGCTTTGGCGACGTGTCCTTCGCGGCCGACATGGCGCCGGCGCTGAGCACGGTGCGCATCAACGGCGCCGAGATGGGGCGCTTGGCGGCGCGCTGCCTGATCGACCGGGCCGAGGGGCGGGAGGTCTCGCCCGCGCTGTTCGACGTCGGCTTCTCCATCGTCGAGCGCGAAACCACCTGAGCCGGGAAATCCCCGACGGACAGGCGTTGACGGGCCCTTTTGGTACCGGTACCATGCCCACCGGATTCATTTGGTACCGGTACCAAATGAAGACCCCTTTCCACCCAACAGGAGACAAGCCACCATGAAAAAACTGTTGTGCGCGCTCGGCGCCACCATGACCCTCACCACGGCCATGGCCTGGCCCGACAAGACCGTCACCATCGTGGTGCCCTTCCCGCCCGGCGGCTCCACCGACATGATCGCCCGCACCCTGCAGCCCAAGCTGCAGGAAAAGTTCGGCGGCACCTTCGTCATCGACAACAAGCCCGGCGCCACCGGCACCATCGGCGCCACGCTCGTCACCCGCGCCGCGCCCGACGGCCACACGCTGTTCGTCTCCTCCCTCGACCCCTACGTCATCGCGCCGCACCTCACCAAGGTCACCTACGACGCCACCAAGGACTTCGACTACATCACCGTCGCCGTGCAGGCGCCCAACGTGCTCGTGGTGCCCGCCGCCTCGCCGCACAAGAGCATGGCCGACGTCATCGCCTACCAGAAGGCCAACCCCGGCAAGATGACCTTCGCCTCGTCCGGCAACGGCAGCAGCGACCACCTCACCGCCGAGCTCTACTGGCAGCAGACCGGCACCAGCGGCGTGCACGTGCCCTACAAAGGCGGCGGCCCCGTCATGACCGACCTGCTCGGCAACCAGGTCGACTCGTCCTTCATGAACATCAACACCGCCATGCCGCAGATCCGCGCCGGCAAGCTGCGCGCGCTGTCCATCACCAGCGCCCAGCGCTCGTCCCTGCTGCCCGACGTGCCCACGCTCGACGAACTCGGCATCAAGGACGCCAACGTCTACTCCTGGCAGGCCGTGGCCGCGCCCAAGGGCATTCCGGCCGACCTGAAGGCCAAGCTGCAGGCCGCCATCAAGGACGCGCTCAACGACCCCGCCATCAAACCCAAGCTGCTTGAAGTGGGCTTCGAGATCGTGGCCAACACGCCCGAGGAATTCACCAAGTTCCAGGCCGCCGAGTTCGCGCGCTGGAAGAAGCTGATCGAGTCGCGCAACATCAAAGCGGATTGACCGTTTCATGCTGAAACCCGTCCCCGTCGGCGCCACGCCGCGCATCACCGAGCTCATCGCCATTCCTGTCGCGGGCCGCGACGGCATGCTGCTCAACCTGAGCGGGGCGCACGCGCCCTTCTTCACGCGCAACCTGCTGATCCTGCGCGACAGCGCGGGCCGCACGGGCGTGGGCGAGGTGCCCGGGGGCGAGAAGATCCGCCAGACGCTGGAGGACGCGCGCGAGCTGGTGCTGGGCCGCTCCATCGGCGACCACCAGCGCGTGCTGCGCGAACTGCACACGCGCTTCGCCGACCGCGACGCCGGCGGGCGCGGCCTGCAGACCTTCGACCTGCGCACCACCATCCACGCGGTCACCGCCATCGAATCGGCCCTGCTCGACCTGCTGGGCCAGCACCTGGAGGTGCCCGTGGCCGCGCTGCTCGGCGAAGGCCAGCAGCGCGCCTCGGTGGAAATGCTGGGCTACCTGTTTTTCGTGGGCGACCGCACCAAGACGCCCCTGCCCTACACCGATCCGGCCAGCGAGCCGGCGCACGCCGACGCCTGGTGCCGCCTGCGCCACGAGGCCGCCATGACGCCCGAGGCCATCGTGCGCCTGGCCGAGGCCGCGCGCGAGCGCTACGGCTTCAACGACTTCAAGCTCAAGGGCGGCGTGCTGCGCGGCGACGAAGAGGTCGACGCCGTGACCGCGCTGCACGAGCGCTTTCCCGACGCGCGCGTGACGCTCGACCCCAACGGCGGCTGGCTGCTGAAAGACGCCATCCGCCTGGGCCAGCGCATGCGCGGCGTGGTGGCCTACGCCGAAGACCCCTGCGGCGCCGAGGACGGCTTCTCCGGCCGCGAGGTGATGGCCGAATTCCGCCGCGCCACCGGCCTGCCCACGGCCACCAACATGGTCGCCACCGACTGGCGCCAGCTCAGCCACGCGCTGTCGCTGCAGTCGGTCGACATTCCCCTGGCCGACCCGCATTTCTGGACCATGGCCGGCAGCGTGCGCGTGGCCCAGACCTGCCGCGACTGGGGCCTGACCTGGGGCTCGCACTCCAACAACCACTTCGACGTCTCGCTGGCCATGTTCACCCACGTGGGCGCCGCCGCGCCGGGCAAGGTCACGGCCATGGACACGCACTGGATCTGGCAGGACGGCCAACGCCTCACCAAGGAGCCGCTGAAGATCGTGGGCGGCCACGTCCAGGTGCCCCAGAAGCCCGGCCTGGGCATCGAGCTCGACATGGCCGAGGTGGAGAAGGCGCACCAGCTCTACCGCCAGCACGGCCTGGGCGCGCGCGACGACGCCACCGCCATGCAGTACCTGATCCCGAACTGGACCTTCCACCCCAAGCGGCCCTGCATGGACCGCTGAGGCCGATTCCCTCGCCGGATCGCGCCCCGTTCTTTCCACACCCCCACAAGGCAACCGCATGCGACCGAACCGACTGCGCGAGATCTGGGCCCAGGGCGGCGCCGCCGTCAACGGCTGGCTCGCCATCCCCAACAGCTTCTCGGCCGAGACCATGGCCCACCAGGGCTGGGACTCGCTCACCATCGACCTGCAGCACGGCGTGGTGGACTACCAGGCCATGGTCCCCATGCTGCAGGCCGTGAGCACCACCAACACCGTGCCCGTGGTGCGCGTGCCCTGGCTGGAGCCCGGCATCCTGATGAAGGCGCTGGACGCCGGCGCCTACGGCGTCATCTGCCCCATGGTGAACACGCGCGCCGACGCCGAGAAGCTGGTGGCCTACACGCACTATGCGCCGCGCGGCACGCGCAGCTTCGGCCCGGTGCGCGCCCTGCTCTACGGCGGCGCCGACTACCCCCAGCACGCCAACGACACCATCGTCGCCTTCGCCATGATCGAAACCGCGCAGGCGCTGGACAACCTGGACGACATCCTGGCCACGCCGGGCCTGGACGCGGTCTACATCGGGCCTTCGGACCTCTCGCTCGCGCTGGGCTGCAAGCCCACCTTCGACGACCTGGACCCCAAGGCCGCCGAAGCCGTGCAGCACATCCTGGCGCGCGCCAAGGCGCACGGCGTGGTGGCCGGCATCCACAACGGCACGCCCGAGGCCGCGCTCCAGCGCATCGCCATGGGCTTCCAGTTCGTCACCGTCAGCTCCGACGCGCGGCTCATGGCCGCGGGCGCGCAGCAGGTCGTCACCACCATGCGCGGCGGCATGAAGACCAGCAAGCCCGCCAACGGCTACTGACCCCCTCCCTTCAACGGAACACTCGAATGAAAGTCGGATTCATCGGCCTGGGCATCATGGGCACGCCCATGGCCCTGCAACTGCTCAACAAAGGCCACCAGCTCACCGTGCACACGCGCCGCCAGGTGCCCGAGGCCATCACCGCCGCCGGCGGCGTGCGCGCGGCCAACGCCGCCGCCGTGGCGAAAGAGGCCGAGGTCATCATCACCATGCTGCCCGACACGCCCGACGTGGAGGCCGTGCTGTTCGGCGAACACGGCGTGGCCGAAGGCCTGAAAGGCCACGCTGGCGAGCGCAAGGTGGTGATCGACATGAGCTCCATCTCGCCCATGGCCACCAAGGACTTCGCCCAGCGCATCAACGCCCTCGGCGCCGACTACATCGACGCGCCCGTCTCGGGCGGCGAAGTGGGCGCCAAGGCCGGCACGCTCACCATCATGTGCGGCGGCGATGCGGCCGTGTTCCAGCGGATGAAGCCGCTGCTGGAATGCATGGGCAAGAACATCACCCTGGTGGGCGGCAACGGCGACGGCCAGACCACCAAGGTGGCCAACCAGATCATCGTGGCGCTCAACATCGCGGCCGTGGGCGAGGCCCTGGTCTTTGCCAGCAAGGCCGGCGCCGACCCGGCCAAGGTGCGCGAGGCGCTCATGGGCGGCTTCGCTTCCAGCCGCATCCTGGAAGTGCATGGCGAGCGCATGATCAAGCGCACCTTCAACCCGGGCTTCCGCATCAAGCTGCACCAGAAGGACCTGGGCCTGGCGCTGCAAGGCGCGCGCGAACTGGGCGTGGCCCTGCCGCAGACTGCCAACGCCGCGCAGCTGATGCAGGCCTGCGCCGCGCACAGCCTGGGTGAGCTGGACCATTCGGCGCTGGTGCAGGCGCTGGAGATCATGGCCGAGCACCCGGTGGCGAAGGGCTGACCCAGCCCCCGAACGGGGCCGGCGAGGAAGGCGCCTCATACAGCAGGCGCCGGCCCGCGGCCTCGCCCACGGGCTGCAGATCGGTGGTGCGCAGCTGCGGGTCGGTGCCCAGCTGGAACAGCAAGGGGCCGAGGGCCGGCGACTCACCCGGCGCGGGCGCCCACAGCGCGCTGATCCACTCCAGGGCCCAGCTGGGGCCCGCATCGTGGCGCCGCTCCAGGCGCGCGATGCCGCTGAGGTCGGCCATGGGAATGCGGGCCAGCAGGTCCAGCAGCGTCGTGTCCCAGGCCACCAGCGAGGTCTGCGACAAGGTCTGGCCCTTGCACGAAACCCGGTGAACCAGCAGGTACCAGGGCCGCTCCAGCGCGAGCGTGATGGCCGGCCAGTGCGTCTGGCGCGGGGCGACCTGAGAGGGGTGGAGGTGCTGGACGAGGCCGGGGGCGGTGATGAACACTTGCGAACTCCCAAAGAGCAGCCAGTGTTGCCAGCGGGAGTTGGGGGGTTGGT
>NZ_MKSS01000236.1:0-10581 GCF_001897365.1 Hydrogenophaga sp. 70-12 | reverse complement strand
ACTTCGCGATCACGCCCGCGCATCGGCAGGAGGTGCAGAGCGACATCGTGGCCGAGCCGCTCTACCAGAGCGACATCGTGATCGTTGCGCAGCGCGAGCACCCGCTCGCGCAGGCCACCAGCGTGGCCGAGCTGCGCGACTGCCAGTGGGTGCTGTCGAGCGCGCCGGGCGGGCCGGGGGCGGTCATCGATGAGGTGTTCGCGCGCGCCGGCCTGGGCGAGCCGCGGTTGGGCATGGTGTGCGAATCCTTCCTCGCCCTGCCGGGCGTGGTGACGCATTCGCGCATGCTCTCGACCATGCCGCGCACCCTGTTCGAGATGAACGCCTTTCGCGAGTCGCTGTGCATCGTGCCGGTGCGCGACGCCATGCCCAGCCCGACGATCTGCGTGCTGCGCCGCCACGACCTGCCCCTGACGCCGGCCGCGCGCGAGCTGATCGGCTGGATCCAGCACGTGGCGCTGGCCGGCCGGCGCGCGCTGGCCGATCAGCGCTGAGGCATGTCCTTATACGAGTAGCCCAGGCTCACCGTCGCGTCCTCGGGGATCGGCGGCATGCTGGCGTTCCAGGCCTCCCAGCGCTCGCGCATGGCGGCCAGGCGTTCGGGTTCGCGCGGCGCCAGGTTGGCGCGCTCGCGCGCGTCCTTGGCGATGTTGAAGAGGTAGTCGTTGCCGTCCACGCGCAGGTACTTCCAGTCGCCCTCGCGCAGCGCGCGCTGGCCGCGGTGGTTCATGCGCCAGTGCATGGGGCGCTCGATGCGCGCGCCAGCGTCGCGCCACACGGGCAGCAGCGACACGCCGTCGGGCGCGCAGGCGGGGTCGGGCGCCACGCCGGCGGCGTCCAGCAGGGTGCGCGAGAAGTCCATGCTCATGCCGTGCTGCGCGGTGCTGCCGCCGGCCGGCACCTGCGCGGGCCAGTGCACGATCCAGGGCACGCGGATGCCGCCCTCGGTGAGGTCCATCTTGCCGCCCACCAGGGGCCAGTTGTCCGAGAAGCGCTCGCCGCCGTTGTCGCTGGTGAAGACGACGACGGTGTTCTCGGCCAGGCCGTGCCGCTTGAGCGCGTCCATGATCCAGCCGATGCCTTCGTCCATGTGGTGGATCATGCGGCGGTAGCTCTCCACGTTGCCGCCGTGCAGGTGGAACAGGTTCTTCGCCAGCTCGGGCGCGACGCGGGCGTCGTCGCGCGTTTCCCAGGGCCAGTGCGGCGCGGTGTAGTGCAGGCTCAGCATGAAGGGCGTGCCGCCCTGGGCGCCTGCGGCCATGCGGTCGACGTAGTCCACGGCGCGCCGGCTCAGCAGGTCGGTGAGGTAGCCCTCCTCGGCCTTTTCCTCCTCGCCGAACCACAGGTCGTGGTCGCCGGTGCTGGCGCAGTGGGTGAAGTAGTCCACGCCGCCGGCCATGGGGCCGAAGAACTCCTCGTAGCCCGAGCGCAGCGGCCCGAAGGCCGGCGGGTAGCCCAGGTGCCACTTGCCGATCAGCGCCGTGCGGTAGCCCGCGCCGCGCAGCAGCGAGGGCAGGGTGGGGTGCTTGGGCGGCAGGCCCAGGGTCTGGCTCTTGCGCGCCTTGCTGTTGATGGGCTCCTCGGCCGCGCCGCGCAGCCGGTACTGGTAGCGCATGGTCATCAGCGCGAAGCGCGTGGGCGAGCACACCGGCGAGTTGGAATAGCCCTCGGTGAACTTGAGGCCACCGGCGGCCAGCGCGTCGATGTTCGGCGAGACGCGGCCGAAGCCGGCTTCGCGGCCGCCGTAGCAGCCCAGGTCGGCGTAGCCGAGGTCGTCGCAGACGATGTAGATGATGTTGGGGCGGTTCATGTCGCGATCATTCCACTTTCATGCCGGTGGCCTTCACGATCGCGCCGTAGCGCGCGTTCAGGTCGGCCAGGCGCTGGCTGGCGGCGGCGCCGGTGAGGCCTTCGTAGAACAGGTCCAGGCCGTTCATGCGGGCCTTGACGTCGGGGCGCCGCAGCGTCTCGGCGATGGCCTTGCCGATCTGCTGCACCAGGGCGTCGGGCGTGGCGGCGGGCGCCATCACCACGTAGAGCACCTCCTGCTCCAGGCCTTTGAAGCCGAGCTCGCCCACGGTGGGGATCTCGGGCGCGAGCGCCGAGCGCTGGCGGCTGGTGACGGCCAGGGCGGTGATCTTGCCGGCCTTCACGTGCGGCAGCATGCCCGGCGTGGCCAGCGCGCCGCCGTCCACCTCGCCCGCGAGCACGGCGGTGACGGCCGGTGTGTTGCCGCGGTAGGGCACGTGGGTGAGCTTGTGCCGGGTGGCTTCGGCGAACACCTCCACCGCCAGGTGGCCCGGGCTGCCGCTGCCGGCCGAACTGAAGTTGACGTTCTTCGCCCCGCTCTGCTCCACCAGCTGGGGCAGGGTCTTCAGGCCGGTGGAGGGGTGCACGCCGATCAGCAGGCCCGAGGAGGCCATGATGATCACGGGCTTGAGGTCCGCGGCCTTGAAGCCCTGGTTGGGGTAGAGGTGCGGGTTGATGGTGAAGGTGGTGTCGATGCCGAACAGCAGGGTGTTGCCGTCGGGCGCGGCCTTGGCGGCGTCGGCCGCGCCGATGTTGCCGGCCGCGCCGGGCTTGTTGTCCACCACGAAGTTCTGCTTGAACCGCTCGTGCAGCCCCTGGGAGACCGAGCGCGCCAGGATGTCCGCCGGGCCGCCCGCGGGGAAGTTGGTGACGAAGCGCACGGTCTGCGCGGGCCAGGCCGTCTGGGCGTGCAGGGCGGGGGCGGCGAGGGCGGCGGCGAGGGCAAGGCCCAACAGCGCGCGGCGGCGAGCGGTCATGAAAAGAACTCCTTCGGACAAGGCGGGTGCTCAGTCGAGCTGGATGCCGGTGGCCTTGATCGGGGCCTCCCAGCGCTTGAGGTCGGCCGCCTGGGCGGCGGCCAGTTCGTCGGGCGTGGAGCCCACGGCGTCGTAGCCCAGGCCGAGCAGGCGCTCGCGCAGGGCGGGCGTCTTCACCGCGGCGGCCACGGCCTTGGACAGGCGGTCGCGCGCGGCGGGGTTCATGTTCGCGGGGCCGTACATGGCGAACCAGGCGGTGGCCACCATGTCGATGCCGCTTTCCTTGAGCGTGGGCACCTCGGGCACCTGCGGGTCGCGCTGCGCGCCGGTCACGGCCAGGATGCGCACCTTGTTCGTGCGGTGCAGTTCGGCGGTTTCGGAGACGACGTCGAACTTGTAGTCGATGTGGCCGCCCAGCAGCGCGGTGTTGGCCGGGCCGCCGCCCTGGAAGGGCACGTGGTTGAGCTTGGCGCCCACCTGCTGCTCGAACAGCACGCCCATGAAGTGCGGCAGCGTGCCCAGGCCCGGCGTGCCGTAGGAGGCCACCCCCGGCTGCGCCTTGGCGGCCTGCACCATCTCGCCCACGGTCTTGGCCTTGCTGGCGGGGCCGGCCACCACGCCGAACTGGAAGTTGGCGATCAGCGAGACCGGGCTGAAGTCCTTCACCGCGTCGTAGTCCAGCTTCTTGTAGACGTGCGGGAACAGCACCATGGGGCCGCTGGGCAGCACGATCACGGTGTGGCCGTCGGGCTCGGCGCGCTTGACGAGGTTGAGCGCGATGCGCCCGCCCGCGCCGGGCTTGTTCTCCACCACGATGGGCGCGTACTGGTCGCGCAGGTGCTCGCCGAGCAGGCGGGCCAGGGTGTCGGCCGAGCCGCCGGGCGGAAAGCCCACCACGATCTTCAACGGGGTCTTGTCCTGCGCGAAGGCACCGCCGCCCAGGGCGAGGGCGGCGAGCAGGCTGGCATGGATCAGGCGGCGGCTGAAGGTCATGGTGTGTCTCCGGGTGTGGTTGTCGTGGTGCGGGTGGTCCCGCTTGGAGCCGGCCATGCTAGGGATTCACAATCGATTGCGGAAATCAACCGTTCTACGGGTTTACCCTGATGTCATCCCCCCCTGCCGGGACCGACCGGCTGCTGCACCCCGAGCGCCAGGCCGACTTCCTGCTCTACCGCCTGTACCGCATCCACATCACGGCCGGGCGCACGGTGGTGCGGATGTGCGAGGAGCGGCACGGCATGACGCGGCGCGAGTGGCGCGTGCTGTCCTTCCTGGCCGAGAACGAGGGCGTGCTGTCATCGGCGCTGGCCGAGCGCGCCATGCTGGACCGGGCGCGCACCTCGCGCACCCTGACCTCGCTGGCGGGCAAGGGGCTGATCGAGCGCCGGCCCAAGCCGCACGACCGGCGCGAGGTGCAGATCTTCCTGAGCGAGGCGGGGCGCCGGGTGCACGACGACATCTTCCCGCGCATCGCGGCCATCAACCACGCGCTGGTGCAGGGCCTGACGCCCGAGCAGCGGCGCGCGCTGGACGCCATGGTCGCGCACGTGCAGGCCCTGGCCGACGGCATGCTGGCGGGCGAGGCGCCGCTGGCGCGCGACAACCCGGACGACGACCACTGAGGCGGCGCGTCGGCGCTCCCTCGGCTGATCCACGGCGCGCCCTCCCGCGTACAAGGGCCATTCGCCACTTCATGGGGGCCCGCATGGCGCTCGATCTGTCTTCCGTGGCCCTGCAATGGGCCGAACGTGGCTGGCTGCCCGAGCCGGCTCTGCGCCTGGGCATCCGGCGCCTGCTGCGCGAGCGGCTGGACGAGACCCGCCACCAGGACCCCGAGGGCGCCGCCGCGCTGACGCAGGCCTTCCTGGCCTCGCTGCGGGCCGCGCCCCTGGCGCTGCACACCGACAAGGCGAACGAGCAGCACTACGAGCTGCCGCCCGCCCTGTTCGAGGCCATGCTGGGCCCGCAGCGCAAGTACAGCTGCTGCTGGTGGCCCGAGGGCGTGTCCTCGCTGGAGGCCGCCGAGGAGGCGGCGCTGGCCGAGACCGCCGCGCGCGCCGGCCTGGCCGACGGCCAGCGCATCCTGGAGCTGGGCTGTGGCTGGGGCTCGCTCAGCCTGTGGATGGCGTCGCACTACCCGAACGCCAGCATCCTGGCGGTGTCGAACTCGGCCTCGCAGCGCGCCTTCATCGAAGCCCAGGCGCGCGCGCGCGGGCTGGGCAACCTGCGCGTGCTCACCTGCGACTTCAACGCCTTCGGCGAGGACGGCGCGCACGATGGCCAGTTCGACCGCGTGGTGTCGGTCGAGATGTTCGAGCACCTGCGCAACTGGCCCCAGGCCTTCGCCAAGGTGGCGCGCTGGCTGCGCGACGACGGCCGCTTCTTCATGCACGTCTTCGTCCACCGCGAAGCGCCGTACGCCTTCGAGGCCCGCGACGCCAGCGACTGGATGAGCCGCCACTTCTTCTCGGGCGGCATGATGCCCAGCGACGACCTCGCCCTGCTGTGCCAGGACGACCTGGCCCTGCTGGAACGCTGGCGCTGGGACGGGCGCCACTACGCGCGCACCGCGGCGGCCTGGCTGGAGCGGCTGGACGCCCATCGGGAGGCCCTGCGGCCGGTGTTCGAGTCGGTCTATGGCGCGCGCCAGGCGCCGATGTGGTGGCAGCGCTGGCGGCTGTTCCTGCTGTCGGTGGAAGAGCTGTTCGGCTACGACCAGGGGCAGCAGTGGTGGGTGAGCCACTACCTGTTCGCGCCGCGGCGCTGATCCCATGGAGGCCAACCACGCGCTGCTCGCCGCCGCGGCCGCGGGCCTGCTGACCGCCTTCGCGATCGCGCTGCCCACCTGGCTGGCCAGTCTGGCGCTGCGCGACGCCAGCGTCGCCGACCGCGTCTGGCCGGCCTTCGTCGCGGCGCCCGCCCTGGTCTATGCCTGGCGGCTCGGCGCCGACGCGCGGGCCCTGGCCATGCTGCTCATCGCGCTCGCCTGGGCCTTGCGCCTGGGCGTGTTCATCACCTGGCGCAACTGGGGCCACGGCGAAGACCGCCGCTACCGCGACATGCGCGAGCGCCACGGGCCTGGCTTCGCGCTCAAGAGCCTGTACCTGGTGTTCCTGCTGCAGGCGCTGCTGGGCTGGGTGGTTGGCTGGCCCCTGCTGGTGGCCATGGGGCGCGCTGGCGCGGCCTGGGGCCTGTGGGACTGGGCGGGCGCGGCGCTTGCCCTGGGCGGCCTGCTGATGGAAACCGTGGCCGACGCCCAGCTGGCGCGCTTTCGCCGCGACCCCGCGAACCGCGGCCAGGTGATGGACCGGGGCCTGTGGCGTTGCTCGCGCCACCCCAACTACTTCGGCGAGGCCTGCGTGTGGTGGGGCCTGGGCCTGATGGCGCTGGGGGCGGGCGGCGCGGCCGGCGCCTGGTGCCTGGTCTCTCCGCTGCTGATGACGGTGCTGCTGCTGCGGGTGTCGGGTGTGACCCTGCTGGAAAAAGACATCGGCGAGCGCCGCCCCGCCTACCGCGACTACGTGGCGCGCACCAGCGCCTTCTTCCCCTGGCCGCCCCGGCGCGGAGGCGCGCGGTGAGGGCCTGGCGCGGGTGGGCGCTGGCCTGGCTGCTGGCGGGGGCCGCGGCGGCGCCCGCGCGGGCCGAGGTCTGGGCCTTCGAGGTGCGGCTGGACGGCCGGCCGATCGGCTCGCACCGCTTCGAGCTGAGCGGCCCGCCCGAGGCGCGCGAGGTGCAGAGCGTGGCGCGCATGGACGTCACCCTGCTGGGCGTGCCGCTGTACCGCTACCGCCACGAGGCGCGCGAGCGCTGGCGTGGCGATTGCCTGGACGGGGTCAGCGCGCGCACCAACGACGGCGGCGAGGCCAGCCAGGTCGAGTGGCCCGACGACACGGCCGGCGCCAGCGGGCCTGTCCGGCCCGCCTGCCTCATGAGCTACGCCTACTGGAACCCCGCGCTGACGCGCCAGACGCAGCTGCTCAACCCGCAGACCGGCCAGCTCGACGCGGTGCGTTTCGAGCGCCTGGCCGATGCGCCGCTGGCGGTGAACGGGCGCGAGGTGACGGCCGCGCGCTGGCGGCTCGTCGCCACCGCGCCCACGCCCGCCGCGACCCGCCAGACGCTGACCCTGTGGCTGGATCGCGCCAGTGGCCGCTGGATCGGCCTCGACGCCCTGGTCCGGGGCGATCGGCTGCTGAGCTACCGGTTGCCCTGAGGCCTGTTTTTTCTTTTTTGGCGGAGACCCCCCATGCAACACGCGACTTCCCACGCCCCGGCCGCGACGGCCTCGACCGGTGCCGCGCCGGCCTGGCGCTGGCCGCTGGCCTATGCGCTCACCGCGCTGGTGTTCCTGGCGCTGGACGCGGTCTGGCTGAGCAGCATGCACACCACGCTGTACCAGCCCGCCATCGGCCATCTGTTGTCCGGCACCGTGGACTGGACGGCCGCCGGCCTGTTTTATGTCCTGTACATCACCGGCCTGCTGGTGTTTGCCGTGGCGCCCGCGCTGTCCTCCGGCCGCTGGGGCACCGCGCTCGGCCGCGGGGCGCTGTTCGGGCTCCTGGCCTACGCGACCTACGACCTCACGAATCAGGCCACGCTGCGCGACTGGCCCTGGCGCGTGACGCTGGCGGACCTCGCCTGGGGCGCCTTCGTCAGCGGCACGGCCTCGGGCCTGGCGGCCCGGCTCACCCTGGCTACATGCCGACGAGTCCGCCCAGCCAGCGGGCGATGACCCCATCGAAGGCCAGCCGGCCGTCGACCGAGGCGAGGCAGATGCACTCGCCGCCGTCCTGCACCACCGGCTGGTGGTGGACATCGGCATCGGCGAGGTCGAAGTCGCCCGGGCCGAACAGGGCCCGCCCGTCATGGAAGTGGCCGTAGAGGATCTGCGTCAGCTCGGTGCCGCGGTGGGTGTGCCGGGGCAGGTACTTGCCGGCGCCGATGCGCAGCAGGAAGACGTTGGCCTCGGGCGCGTCGGGCACGTTCACGCGGCTCCAGCGCATGCCCGGCCCCAGCCAGCGCCAGCGGGTGGCGCTGCAATCGGCCAGGGCGCGTGGCCACACGGCGCCCAGGGGCAGGGGGGGCGGCGCGCTGGGCCGGCGCGGCGCCCGGTCGCCCAGCGTGGGGACGGGCGGGTGTGGCTCGATGCGCGCGATCCGATCGAGGGCGCGCGCCAGCGCGTCTTCCCGCAGCGGCGCGGGCGGCTGCTCGTCCAGCAGCACCCCGCCCAGGGCGCGCAGCGCCGCCACGCGCTGGCGGCAGGTGGCGCAGAGTTCCAGGTGGGTGGCCACCACCAGCCGCGCCCCGATCGGCAGGCCGACCGCGGCATGCGACAGCAGCAGTTCGTCGCTGGGGTGGTGGTGAATCTCGGGGGCGTCCATGGTCGGGTTCGGCAAGGGAATCGTTGGGTGGCCTCAGGCGTCGAGCAACTTGCGCAACTGGGCCACGGCCAGCCGGATGCGCGACTTGACCGTGCCCAGCGGCAGGCCGAGTTCGGTCGCGATGCGCGCGTGCGGCTCGTCTTCGTAATAGGACAGGCGCAGCACCTGCGCCTGCTCGGCGGGCAGCCGCTCCAGCGCCTCGCGCACGCGCTGCGCCAGCCGCTGCGCATCGGTCTGCTCGGCCAGCCCGGGGCCGTCGGCCGGGAGCTGGTCGAACTCGAAGCATTCGTCGCCCGCGAAGTCCAGCCGTTGCCGGCGCGAGGCGTCCACGCGCAGGTGGCGCGCAATGGTGAACACCCAGGTCGACACCGCGGCCTGCGCCGGGTCGAACAGCGCGGCCTTGCGCCAGACCATGGCCAGGGCCTCCTGGGCCAGGTCCTCGGCGGCCTCGTCGCTGCTGCCGGTGCGCATCAGGTAGCTTTTCACGCGCGGGGCGAAGTGCTGGAACAGGCGGGCGAAGGCCTGCGGGTCCCGGTGTTCGGCGATGCGGCGCAACTGGGCCGGCCAGTCCTCGGACGGGTCGGGCGCGGCGCGGTCGGCGTGGAGCGGAACGATGGTCAAGTGCGGCGTCCTGGGCGGGCTCGGCGGGGTCCCGCCCGGGGGGGTGACCCAGGGGGTGGAGGATTCGTCGCGTCGAGCTTGGCCCATGGCCCTTTTACGCGGCGCGCGGGGGATTGGATCATCGCCCAGTCCGGGATGGCGCGGCGGGGAATCCAAAACCGCCTGGCCTGCGTACAAGCAGGGCCTCACCGACCGAAAGCCACCCCCATGAGCCGTTCCCCCGACCTCGATACGCCACCGCGCGCCCGAACCGGCGGCGACCGCCTGCGCATCGCCGTCGTCGGCGGCGGCATCGCCGGCCTGTCCTGCGCCTGGCTGCTGTCGCGCCGCCACGCCGTCGAGCTGTTCGAGGCCGAGGCGCGGACCGGCGGCCACAGCCACACGGTGGACGCGCCCTGCGGCGCGCGGCAGGTGCCGGTGGACACCGGCTTCATCGTCTATAACGAGCCCGCCTACCCCAATCTCACCGCGCTCTTTCGCCACCTGCGGGTGCCGACCCGGGCCTCGGACATGTCGTTCGCGGTGAGCCTGGACCGGGGCGGCCTGGAGTACGCCGGCACCGACCTCGGCGGCCTGTTCGCGCAGCGCGCCAACCTGCTGCGCCCACGCTTCTGGCGCATGCTGGCCGAGCTCTGGCGCTTCTACCGCGAGGCCCCGCGCGACGCGGCGGCCTGCGGCGGGCTGTCGCTGGACGCCTACCTGGACGCCCGGGGCTACGGCCGCGCCCTGCGCGACGACCACCTCTACCCCATGGGCGCGGCGATCTGGTCTTGCTCGGCCGAGCGCATCGGCCAGTACCCGGTGGCCGCCTTCGTGCGCTTCTGCGAGAACCACGGCCTGCTCCAGGTATCGGGCCGGCCGGTCTGGCGCACCGTCGACGGCGGCAGCCGCGAGTACGTGCGCCGCCTGGTGGGCGACTTCGACGGCCACATCCACCACGAGGCGCCGGTGACCGCGGTCGAGCGCGGGCCCGCGGGCGTGCGGCTGCGCCTGCGCGACGGCGGCTGGACGCCGGCCTTCGATCAGGTGGTGCTGGCCACCCACGCGGACCAGTCGCTGCGCCTGCTGGCCGAGCCGACGCAGGCCGAGCGCCGCCTGCTCGGCGCCTTCGGCTACACGCGCAACCTCGCGGTGTTGCACAGCGACCCCGCCCTGATGCCGCGCCGCCGCGCGGTCTGGTCGAGCTGGAACTACCTGGCCGAGCGCGGCGCCCAGGCCGCGCCGACGGTGACCTACTGGATGAACCGGCTGCAGCCGCACCTGCCCCAGGGGCGGGAAGCGCCGCCGCTGTTCGTCTCCCTCAACCCGGCGGCCGCGCCGCGGCGCGAGCACCTGATCCGCACCGAGGTCTACGAGCACCCGAGCTTCGACGCCGCGGCCATCGCGGCGCAGCGTGAGCTCTGGTCGCTGCAGGGCGAGCGCAACACCTGGTTCTGTGGGGCCTACTTCGGCTCGGGCTTTCACGAAGATGGCCTGCAGGCCGGGCTCGCGGTGGCCGAGGCGCTGGGCGGCGTGCGCCGGCCCTGGACCGTGGACGGCGAGTCCGCGCGCATCCACCTGCCCGGGGCCTTGGCGTGACGACGCCTCGGCCGGCGCCACCGCCCGCCGCCGCCGCGCCGGTCCCGGCGTGGCGCTCGGCGCTGTACGACGGGCGGGTGGTGCACCAGCGGCCGGGCCCGGTGCGGCACCGCCTGGCGTACCGCATGTTCTCGCTGCTGCTCGATATCGATGAGCTGGCGTCGCTGCACGCGCGCCTGCGCTGGTTTTCCGTCGGGCGCTTCAACCTGTTCAGC
>NZ_MKSS01000235.1:0-10116 GCF_001897365.1 Hydrogenophaga sp. 70-12 | reverse complement strand
AGCACGAAGCGCTCGAGCAGGGCGCGGCCCTGCACCGTGTGCGTGACCTCGGGGTGGAACTGCACGCCATAGAAGCGGCGCGCCTCGTCGGCCATGCCGGCGATGGGGCAACTGGGCGTGCTGGCCATGAGCTTGAAGCCAGGCGGCAGCTCGGTCACCTTGTCGCCGTGGCTCATCCAGACCTTGAGCATGCCGTGGCCTTCGGGCGTGGTGAAGTCGGCGATGTCCTTCAGCAGCGCGGTGTGGCCCCGCGCGCGCACCTCGGCGTAACCGAACTCGCGGGTGTGGGAGCCCTCGACCTTGCCACCCAGCTGCTGCGCCATGGTCTGCATGCCGTAGCAGATGCCCAGCACCGGAACGCCCAGTTCGTAGACGGCCTCGGGCGCCTTGTCGTCCACCTCGTACACGCTGGCGTGGCTGCCCGAGAGCACCACGCCCTTCAGGCGCCCGTCGGCGGCGAACCCGCGCACCCAGTCGCTGCTGACGTCGCAGGGGTGCACCTCGCAGTAGACGTGCGCCTCGCGGATGCGGCGCGCGATGAGCTGGGTGACCTGGGAGCCGAAGTCGAGGATGAGGATCTTGTCGTGCTGCATGGTGGTCGGTGAACGTCAAAAAAAGAGACGGGCCGTCTCGAAAGACGACCCGTTGAGCAAGAGGCCACCCCTTCCAGGGCACCGCGGAACTGGCTTTGCCAGGCCGCAGGTGCCGCCCCCTGGGGGGTGACGCCGCAGGCGGCGCGGGGGATCAATCGGCTCGGTAGTTGGGCGCTTCCTTGGTGATCTGCACGTCGTGCACATGGCTCTCGCGCATGCCCGCGGCCGTGATCTGCACGAACTCGGCGCGGTCCTTCATCTCCTGGATGGTGGCGCAGCCGCAGTAGCCCATGCTGGCGCGCACGCCGCCCGCGAGCTGGAACAGGATGGACACCACCGAGCCCTTGTAGGGCACGCGGCCTTCGATGCCTTCGGGCACCAGCTTGTCGGCGTTGGGGTTGCCGGTGCTGCTTTCCTGGAAGTAGCGGTCGGCGCTGCCCTGCTGCATGGCGCCGATGGAGCCCATGCCGCGGTAGCTCTTGTAGCTGCGGCCCTGGTAGAGGATGACCTCGCCCGGCGCCTCTTCGGTGCCGGCGAACATGCCGCCCATCATCACGGTGCTGGCGCCGGCCGCGATGGCCTTGGCGATGTCGCCGCTGTAGCGGATGCCGCCGTCGGCGATGAGCGGGATGCCGCTGCCGCGCAGCGCGGTGGCCACGCTGTCCACGGCCATGATCTGCGGCACACCCACGCCGGCCACGATGCGGGTGGTGCAGATGGAGCCCGGGCCGATGCCGACCTTGACCGCGTCGGCGCCGGCCTCGGCCAGGGCCAGCGCGGCCGCGCCGGTGGCGATGTTGCCGCCGACCACGTCCACCTGCGGGTAGTTCTGCTTGACCCAGCGCACGCGCTCGATCACGCCGCGGCTGTGGCCGTGCGCGGTGTCCACCACGATGGCGTCCACACCGGCCTTGACCAGGGCCTCGACACGCTCCTCGGTGCCCTCGCCCACGCCCACCGCCGCGCCCACGCGCAGGCGGCCGGCGGCGTCTCGCGCGGCGTTGGGGAAGTTGAGCTGCTTGGTGATGTCCTTGACCGTGATCAGGCCCTTGAGCTCGAAGGCCTCGTTGACGACCAGCAGGCGCTCGAGCTTGTGCTTGTTGAGCAGGGCCTTGGCGGCGTCGGGGGTGGTGCCCTCGGGCACGGTGATCAGGCGCTCGCGCGGGGTCATGATCTCGCGCACCGGCAACTCGTAGCGGGTCTCGAAGCGCAGGTCGCGCCCGGTGACGATGCCCACCACCTTGCCCGCGTCCACCACGGGGAAGCCGGAAACGCCCAGCTCGTCGGAGAGCTTCATCACCTGGCGCACCGTGGTGTCGGGCGGGATGACCACCGGGTCGCGCAGCACGCCGCTTTCGTAGCGCTTGACCTTGGCCACTTGGGCGGCCTGCTCGGTGGCCGTGAGGTTCTTGTGGATGATGCCCATGCCACCCTCCTGGGCGATGGCGATCGCCAGGCGGGCCTCGGTGACGGTGTCCATGGCGGCGGACACGAGCGGCAGGTTGAGCTGGATGTTGCGGGAGAAACGGGTGGCCAGCGAGGTGTCCTTGGGCAGGACCTGGGAGTACGCGGGCACCAGCAAAACGTCGTCGAAGGTGAGCGCGTTGCCGAGGAGGCGCATGAGGGAGACTCCAAAAAGCGGATTGTAAACGTGGCCCCCTGGTCGCCCGTCCGGCGCCGGGCCGGTGCCGTCCGTTGCCTGAGGGCATCGCTTCGGCGGCCGCGGGGGGCCGGGCGCGGCACCCCGGACATACACTGGCCGAATGCCGAACACCCCCTTCGCTCCCCTCGCCCTGCGCTCGCTGGCCGCCCTGGCACTCACCGCCGCGATGGCGGCGCCGGCCCTGGCCCAGTGGCAATGGATCGACAACGCCGGCCGCAAGGTCTACAGCGACACCGCGCCGCCAGCGGGCACGCCCGACAAGAACATCCTCAAGCGCCCCGCCGCCGCCGGGCCCATGTCCGCGTCACCGGCCCACCCCCCGGCGCCCGCCGCCGCCTCGCCGGCCGCCCCGGGTGAGGCCGCCGCGCCGCTCGTGCCCCAGGCCCCGGGCGTCGACAAGGAACTCGAGGCGCGCAAAAGGGAGGCGGAGGCCGCCGAGGCCGCCAAGAAAAAGCAGGAGGCCGAAAAACTGGCGCGCGCCCGGGCCGAGAACTGTCAGCGCGCCAAGACGGCCAAGACCACGCTCGATTCGGGCCAGCGCCTGGCCACCACCAACGCCAAGGGCGAACGCGAGATCATGGACGATGCGCGCCGGGCCAGCGAGGCCCAGCGCCTGCAGCAGATCATCGCCAGCGACTGCGGGCCGCTGCCGCAGTAGCAGCCTCGGTAACGGACCTCAGTACCCGGCCTTGCTGTTCGGCCGGCGTTTCGAGAACAGACCGGCGCCGCGGGCGCCCTGCCCCGCGAAGCGCTCGCGCCGCGCCACCTTGGGGTCCACGCGCAGGGCTCGCAGCAGCTCCAGGCGGTCGCCCTCCCGCAAGACCTGGTCGGGCTCGCAGCGGCGGCCCCAGACGGCCAGGCTCAAGCCATCACCCAAGCCATCAGCCAGCGATGCCGTTTCGGGAAACTGCATCAGCCAGCCTGCCGCGCGCAAGGCGTCCCGGGCGCTGGCGCCGTCGGGCAGGTCCACCTCGGCCTGGTGCACCGTGCGCGGCGCGCTCGCGTACAGCAGGGTCACGCGCATGGTTCAGGCGGTGCCGTAGACCTGGTCGGCGCGCTTGACGAAGGCGTCCACCAGGTTGCCCGCGATGCGGTCGAACACCGGCCCCACCACCGCGGCCAGGGCGCCGCTGGAAAAGCCGTAGCGCAGGGTGAACTCGACCTTGCAGGCGCGCTGCGAGCCGTCGCCCAGGGGCAGGAACTTCCAGACCCCGTCGAGCTGGGAGAAGGGGCCATCGACCAGCGCCATGTGGACCTCGCGGTCCGGCACGTGGGTGTTGCGGGTGGTGAAGCCCTGCTGCAGGCCGCCGATGGACATGCCCACGCGGGCCACCATGCCCTCGGGCGTGCGCTCGATCACGTCGGCGCGGTCGCACCAGGGCAGGAACTGGGGGTAGTGCTGCACATCGGTGACCAGCGCGAACATCTCGTGGGCGCTGTGCCACAACAGCACGGACTTGTGAATGGTTTTCATACAATCGCCGGTCCCGCGCGGGCACCACGCCCGCGGGCGCCGCGACAGGGCCTCGGCGATTCTAGTGTCGCCCCCGCCCTTGCCGCCCGGGCTTTCGCCCCCACCTCCCACCCATGTCCACCAGTCAACACCAGCCCAGCGACAGCCGCATCGCCGACAACAAGAAGGCGCTGTTCAACTACGCCATCGAGGAACGCTTCGAGGCGGGCATGGTGCTGCAGGGCTGGGAAGTGAAGGCCCTGCGCGAAGGCAAGGTCCAGCTCACCGATGGCTACGTGGTCATCCGCGACGGCGAGCTCTTCCTCATCGGCTGCCAGATCAACCCCCTGCGCACCGCCAGCACGCACGTGAGCGCCGAGTCCGCGCGCACCAAGAAACTGCTGCTGCACAAGGCGCAGATCCATCGCCTGATCGGCAAGGTCGAACAGAAGGGCTTCGCCCTGGTGCCGCTGAACCTGCACTGGAAAGGCGGTCGCGTGAAGTGCGAGATCGCCCTGGGCAAGGGCAAGGGCGAGCACGACAAGCGCAACACCATCAAGGACCGCGAGGGCAAACGTGAGGTGGAGCGGGCGATGAAAGAGCAAAAGCGCTGATTTTTTTCCGCGTGCGGGAATAAACCGCCCGCGCCCGGCGTTGACTCCAGTGCAGGACGCCCCGTCCTGCACCACCATCCACCCTGGAGAACGCGCCATGAAATCGCTGATGTCCCTCGCCCTGGTCACCGCCCTGCTCGGCGGCTGCGCCTCGATGGCTGCCCCCGCCGCACCGGCCAAGATGGCCGACGGCGTGCTCGTCGGCCCCAACCAGATGACGCTCTACACCTTCGACCGCGACGCGACGGGCAGCGGCAAGTCGGTCTGCAACGGGCCCTGCGCTGCCAACTGGCCGCCGTTCATGGCCGGCGCCAGCGACAAGGCCGCCGGCGACTACAGCATCGTCACCCGCGACGACGGCGCCAAGCAATGGGCCTTCAAGGGCAAGCCCCTGTACTACTGGGTGCGCGACACCAAGCCCGGCGACAAGACCGGCGACGGTTTCAACAACGTCTGGCGCGCCGCCAAGCCCTGAGGCCGCTCGCGCACGGGTCGCCGCCGCCCATGAACCCGCCCGAGCTGATCGCCCAGATCCCCGCGCTGCGCCGCTACGCGCGGGCCCTCACCGGCGACGCCTGGGCCGCCGACGACCTGGTGCAGGACACGCTGGAGCGCGCCTGCGGCAAGTGGCGGCTGTGGGTCGTGGGCACCGACCTGCGGGCCTGGCTGTTCACGCTCATGCACAACCTGCACGTGAGCGGCGTGCGACAGCAGCTGAGGCGCTCGGCCGCCTTCACACCGGTCGACGTGGACGAGGTAGCGGACGAATTGGCCGCGCCCGACGCCGCGCAAGACCTGGCGCTGGACCTGCAGCGCTGCCTGCTGCAACTGTCCGAGGAGCAGCGCGCCGTGCTGCTGCTGGTGAGCCTGGAGGACATGAGCTACGAGCAGGTGGCCCGCATCACCGACACCCCCATCGGCACGGTCATGTCGCGCCTGTCGCGCGCTCGCGCGCGCCTGCAGGCCCTGTTGGACGCGCCGGCCCGGGGCGCGGCCAGCGCCCCACCTTCCCCGCACCTGAAGCGGCTGAAATGACGCCGCCCCCGCCGCCATGGACAAGCCCCCTTCCCATCCCCCGCTGAGCGACGCCGAGATCAACGCTCTGCTCGACGGGCAGCTCGGTGAGGCCGAGCGCGCCGCCCTCGACCAGCGCCTAGCGCACGACGCCGCCGCGCGCGCCCGCCTGGACGCCTGGCGCGCGCAGCGCGAGGCGATCCGCGGCCTGCACCGCGGGCTGCTCGACGAACCGCTGCCCCCCGCCCTGCTGGACGCCGCCCAGCGCATGGGCGAGGCCCGCCAGCGAGGCGAGCGCTGGTGGCGCTGGGGTGGCATGGCCGCCGGCGTGCTGCTGGCCTTTGGCGCGGGCTGGCTCGCCCACGGCCAGTGGCGCGCGCCGGCCGAGGCCCGTCTGGCCGCGCGCGGCCCGGCCACCGCCCTGCCCGCCTTCGCGCACGACGCGGCCCTGGCGCACGCCGTCTACTCGCCCGAGAAGCGCCACCCCGTGGAGGTGGCCGCCGCCGAGCAGGAACACCTGGTGCAGTGGCTCTCGCGCCGCACCGGTCGGCCCTTGAAGGTGCCCGATCTGCAGGCCCAAGGCTACGCCCTGGTGGGCGGGCGGCTGCTGCCGGGCGAGGCCGGCGCACGCGCCCAGTTCATGTTCCAGAACGCCGGCGGTCAGCGCGTGACCCTGTACCTGGGGGCGGTGGACCCGGCCTCGGCGGCCGCGCCCGCCGGCCGCGAAACCGCCTTCCGCTTCGCGCCGGACGGTCCGGTGCCGGGCTTCTACTGGGTGGACCAGGGCTTCGGTTACGCGCTCAGCGGCCCGCTGCCGCGCGAGGCGCTGATGGCGCTGGCCGAGGCGGTGTACCGCCAGCTCTGAAGCCGCCGGCTGTTTCGCCGCCGGCCGCCCCAAGGCGACACGCGCCCCCTCGGCAGGCAGCGACCCGCGCAGCGGCGGCGCGGGGCGTCAGTTGTTCTGCGCCAGCTGCTCCAGGATCGCCGGGTTCTCCAGCGTGGAGATGTCCTGCGTGATCGCCTCGCCCTTGGCCACGGCGCGCAGCAGGCGGCGCATGATCTTGCCGCTGCGTGTCTTGGGCAGGTTGTCGCCGAAGCGGATGTCCTTGGGCTTGGCGATCGGGCCGATTTCCTTGCCCACCCAATCGCGCAGCTCCTTGGCGATGGCCTTGGCCTCGTCACCCGTGGGGCGGGCGCGCTTGAGCACCACAAAGGCCACGATGGCCTCGCCGGTCACGTCGTCGGGGCGGCCCACCACGGCGGCCTCGGCCACCATGTCCGTCTTGGCCACCAGGGCCGATTCGATCTCCATGGTGCCCATGCGGTGGCCCGAGACGTTGAGCACGTCGTCGATGCGGCCCGTGATGCGGAAGTAGCCGCGGTCGGCGCTGCGCACCGCGCCGTCGCCGGCCAGGTAGTAGCCCTTGAGCTCCGGCGGGAAGTAGCTCTTCTTGAAGCGCTCCGGGTCGCCCCAGATGGTGCGGATCATCGAAGGCCAGGGCTTCTTGATGACCAGGATGCCGCCCGCGCCGTTGGGCACGTCGTGGCCCGCCTCGTCCACGATGGCGGCGGCTATGCCCGGCAGCGGCAGCGTGCAGGAGCCCGGCACCAGCGGCGTGGCGCCCGGCAGCGGCGTGATCACGTGGCCGCCGGTCTCGGTCTGCCAGAAGGTGTCCACGATGGGGCAGCGCTCATGGCCGACGTTCCGGAAGTACCACATCCAGGCCTCGGGGTTGATGGGCTCGCCCACCGAGCCCAGCAGGCGCAGGCTGTCCAGGTTCCAGTTCTTCGGGTGCACCTTCTCGTCGCCTTCGGCCGCCTTGATGAGCGAGCGGATCGCCGTGGGCGCGGTGTAGAAGATGCTGACCTTGTGCTTCTCGATCATCTGCCAGAAGCGCCCCGCGTGCGGGTAGGTGGGCACGCCCTCGAACACCAGCTGCGTGGCGCCGGCGGCCAGGGGGCCATAGGCCACGTAGGTGTGGCCGGTGATCCAGCCGATGTCGGCCGTGCACCAGAACAGGTCCTCGGGCCGCAGGTCGAAGGTCCAGAGCATGGTGAGCCGCGCCCACAGCAGGAAGCCCGCGGTGCTGTGCTGCACGCCCTTGGGCTTGCCCGTGGAGCCGGAGGTGTAGAGCACGAACAGCGGATGCTCGGCGCCGACGAACACCGGCGGGCAGTCGGTCCCCTGGCCGGCGATGGCCTCGGCCCAGGTGATGTCGCGGCCCGCCACCATGTGGCAGGCCGTGGGGGTGCGCTGCAGGGTGATGACGGTCTTGATCGACTCGCAGCCGCCCATGGCGATGCCTTCGTCGACGATGGCCTTGAGCGGCAGCTCCTTGCCGCCGCGCATCTGGTAGTTGGCGGTGACGACGGCCACCGCGCCGGCGTCCTGGATGCGCTCCTGCAGGGCCTTGGCCGAGAAGCCGCCGAACACCACGCTGTGCGTGGCGCCGATGCGCGCGCAGGCCTGCATGGCCACCACGCCCTCGATGGTCATGGGCATGTAGATGATGACGCGATCGCCCGGCTTGACGCCCCGGGCCTTGAGCGCGTTGGCGAACTGCGAGACCTTGGCCAGCAGCTCCTTGTAGGTGACGCGGGTCACCGCGCCGTCGTCGGCCTCGAAGACGATCGCCGTCTTGTTCTCCACCGGCGTGCCCATGTGGCGGTCCAGGCAGTTGTGGGAGGCGTTGAGCTGACCGTCCTGGAACCACTTGTAGAAGGGCTTGTCGCTGGCGTCCAGGGTCTGGGTGAAGGGCTTGTGCCAGGCCAGGTGCTCCCTGGCCAGTCGGGCCCAGAAGGCCTCGGGGTCCTTGTCGGCCTCGGCGCACAGGGCTTCATAGGCCTTCATGCCCGAGACACGGGCGGCGGCGACGGTGGCGGCGCTGGGCTCGAACACCCGGTTCTCGACCAGGACGGATTCGATCGACGACGAAGGCGATGACATGGCGGGTGTCTCCTCGACTGTTGTGCTGGAAAACGGGGCCGGCGGCACTGTGCGCAAAGGCACTTACGGCCAACTGACACGGGGCGAGGCTTCTACAATAACCGACGCCTGCGGCTGCCCATTCGGTGCGCCGCTTTTTTTGGCCCCGACACACCATGACCGACCCCCTCAAAGCCGCCCGCCCGATCCGGCCCCTGCCCAACCTGATCTTTGCCAGCCGCTGGCTGCAGCTGCCGCTGTACATCGGTCTGATCGCCGCGCAGGCCATCTACGTCTACCACTTCTGGGTGGAACTGGTGCACCTCATCGAAGCCGCCTTCGGCAGCGAGATCGCCTTGCAGAAGCTGGTCAGCAGCATCGGCTACAAGAGCGACGTGGTGCCGACCAGCCTGAACGAGACCATCATCATGCTGGTGGTGCTGGCGCTGATCGACGTGGTGATGATCTCCAACCTGCTGATCATGGTGATCGTGGGGGGCTACGAGACCTTCGTCAGCCGCATGAACCTGGAAGACCACCCCGACCAGCCGGAGTGGCTGAGCCACGTGAACGCCAGCGTGCTGAAGGTGAAGCTGGCCACGGCCATCATCGGCATCAGCTCCATCCACCTGCTCAAGACCTTCATCAACGCCGGCAACTACGAGGTCAAGGTGCTGATGTGGCAAACGCTCATCCACATCGCCTTCCTGTTCAGCGCCCTGGCCATCGCGCTGGCCGACCGGCTGATGTCCGCGCCCTCGCAGGACCACTGAGCCTGGCGCGCGGCGCGCGCCCTCAGTGCAGGGCCCGGTAGATCGCATCGGCCAGATCGGCCGAGATGCCTTCCACCGTGGCCAGGTCCTCCACGCTGGCCGAGGCCACGCCGCGCACCCCGCCAAAGCGCTGCAGCAGGCGCGCGCGCTTCTTGGGGCCCACGCCCGGGATGTCTTCGAGCTGACTCGCCCCCACCCGCACCTTGGCGCGCTGCGCGCGCATGCCGGTGATGGCGAAACGGTGCGCCTCGTCGCGGATCTGCGCGATCAGCATCAGCGCCGCCGAGTCGTGCCCCAGGTAGACCTTGGCACGGCCGTCGGCGAAGACCAGTTCCTCCAGGCCCACCTTGCGGCCCTCGCCTTTCTCCACGCCGACGATGCTGCCCAGGTCCAGCCCGAGCTGCTGGAACACCTCGCGCGCCACGCCCACCTGGCCCTTGCCGCCGTCGATGAGCACGATGTCCGGCAGGCGCGGTCCGGTGGCCGGCATGTCCTTGCCCGAGTCCTTGGGGGCTGAAGGTGTGGCCGGTGTGTCCTCCACCGCCGATGGCGGCGGCTCGGCCCCGCCATCGGGCCCGGCGGCCACCGCCACCTCCGTGCCCGGCGGCAGCGCGGCCTCGCCCGCCTCGGCCTTCAGCGCCTCCGCGATGCGGCCGTAGCGGCGCGTCAGCACCTGGCGCATGGCGGCGTAGTCGTCGCCGGGCGTGATGCCATCGATGTTGTAGCGCCGGTACTGACTGTTCTGCAGCTTGTGGCCCTCGAACACCACGCAGGAGGCCTGCGTGGATTCACCCGCCGTGTGCGAAATGTCGAAGCACTCGATGCGCAGCGCCTCCAGATCGTCGTCGGGCAGTTGCAGGGCCTCGGCCAGGGCGCGCGTGCGGGCCTGCTGGCTGCCCTCCTCGGCCAACAGCCGCGCCAGCGCGATGCCCGCGTTCTTCTGCGCCATCTCCAGCCAGGCGCGGCGGTGCTCACGGGGCTGGTGCACCGCGTGCACCTTCTGGCCGGTCTGCTCGCTCAGCGCGTCCAGCAGCGGCCGGCCCACGGGCTGGCTGGTCACCAGCACCGGCGGCATGGGCG
>NZ_MKSS01000234.1:0-10060 GCF_001897365.1 Hydrogenophaga sp. 70-12 | reverse complement strand
CGCGCTCCATGCGGCGCTCGGCGGTGCGGCCGAAGGGATCGAGCGCGCCGCCACGCAGGCCCTTGAACTTCGCCAGCCAGCGGAAGGCCGTGAACATGAAAGGACCGTAGGGCCGCTTGACCAGCTCGCCGCGCTCGTTCTTCTTGGCGAACAGCGGCGGCGCCAGGTGCACCTTGAGCGAGAAGTCGCCCTCGAACTGGGCCGCGATCTTGTCGTGGAAGGCGGCGTCGGTGTGCAGGCGCGCCACCTCGTACTCGTCCTTGTAGGCCATGAGCTTGAACAGCGAACGCGCCACCGCCTCGCTCAGCGCGGTCTTGCCCAGGGCCTGCGACTCGGCCTGGCGCACGCGCTCGACGAAGTCGCGGTATTCGCGGGCGTAGGCCGCGTTCTGGTAGCCGGTGAGGAAATCGGCCCGGCGGGCGATGAGCTGCTCCAGCGTCTCGCGCGGCTGGAACTGGATGACCTGCGCGGCCGGACCGGCCAGACCGCTGGCGGCCAGCACGGCCGGCAGGTCGTGCGCGGCGCGGCGGCCCCATTCGAAGGCGGCCTTGTTCTGCTCCACCGCCACAGCGTTGAGCTCGATCGCGCGCATCAGTGCGGCCTGGCCCAGCGGGATCCAGCCCTTCTGCCAGGCGTAGCCCAGCATCAGCGGGTTGGTGTACAGGCTGTCGCCGAGCAGGCGGGTGGCCAGGTGCTCGGCGTCCACCACGCCCACCGCCTGATGGCCCAGGTGGTTGACCAGGGTGTCCACGCAGGCCTGCGCAGGGCTGAGCCAGTCGGGATTCTTCACGAAAGCCGCCGTGGGCGTGGCGCTGCTGTTCACGGCCACGTGCGTGCGGCCCTCGCGCAGGCGCTGCCAGGTTTCCTTGTTGGCGGCCACGATCGGGTCGCAGCCGATGACCAGGTCGGCCGAGGCGGCCGAGACGCGGGTGGTGCGGATGCGCTCCTGCGAGTCGCCGATCAGCACGTGGCTCCAAGTGGCGCCGCCCTTTTGCGCCAGGCCCGCCGCGTCCTGCGTGACGATGCCCTTGCCTTCCAGGTGCGCGGCCACGCCCAGCAGCTGGCCGATGGTGATGACGCCCGTGCCGCCCACGCCGGCGACGATGATGCCCCAGGCGTCGTGGCCCAGCGCTGGCAACGTCGGGTGCGGCAGCGCGCCGCCCTCCCACCCGGCCTTGGCCGCGCCCTTCTTCTTGCGCAGCTGGCCGCCCTCCACCGTGACGAAGCTCGGGCAGAAGCCGTTCACGCAGGAGAAGTCCTTGTTGCAGGTGCTCTGGTTGATCTGGCGCTTGCGGCCGAAGGGCGTCTCCAGCGGCTCCACCGACAGGCAGTTGGACTTCTCGCCGCAGTCGCCGCAGCCCTCGCACACCAGCTCGTTGATGACCACGCGCTGGTTCGGCTCGGCCATGGTGCCGCGCTTGCGGCGGCGGCGTTTTTCGGTGGCGCAGGTCTGGTCGTAGATGATGACCGTGGTGCCCTCGATCTCACGGAACTCGCGCTGCACCGCGTCCAGCGTGTCGCGGTGCTGGATGGCGATGCCCTCGGGAATGCCCGTCACGCCGTCGTATTTGTCGGGCTCGTCGGTGACGATGGTGATCTTCTTCACCCCCTCGGCGCGCATGCTCTGCGCGATCTGCACCACGCTGTGGCCCGAAGCCGACAGGCTTCCTTCCTCGCCGTGGCGCTCGCCAACAAGCTGGCCGCCGGTCATGGCCACGGCATCGTTGTAGAGGATCTTGTAGGTGATGTTCACGCCCGAGGCGATGCTCTGGCGGATCGCCAGGATGCCCGAGTGGAAGTAGGTGCCGTCGCCGAGGTTGGCGAACATGTGCTTGTCGGTGCTGAAGGGCTGCTGACCCACCCAGGGCACGCCCTCGCCGCCCATCTGGGTGAAGCCCACGGTGGCGCGGTCCATCCAGATGCTCATAAAGTGGCAACCGATGCCGGCCATGGCGCGCGAGCCCTCAGGCACCTTGGTGCTGGTGTTGTGCGGGCAGCCGGAGCAGAACCAGGGCTGGCGCTCGGCGCCGGGCACGCCCTGGGTCAACAGGGTCTGCAGCGAGCGCTCCTGGGCGTCGAGGATGGCCAGCTGCGCGTCGATGCGCGCCATCACGTCCTCGGGCACATTGCCCAGCTTCTTCAGGCGCCTGGCGATGGCGCGCGCGATCAGCGCCGGATTGAGGTCGGCCTTGGCGCGCAGCAGGGTGTTGGCGCTGGGGTTGGGGCGCGACCATTCGCCGCCGCTGAAATCGTCCTCGGACTCGTCGAACTTGCCGAGCACGTTGGGGCGCACGTCGGGCCGCCAGTTGTAGAGCTCTTCCTTCAGCTGGTACTCGATGACCTGGCGCTTTTCCTCCACCACCAGGATCTCGCGCAGGCCGGTGGCGAACTCGCGCGTGGTCTGCGCCTCCAGCGGCCACACCACCGCCACCTTGTGCAAGCGCAAACCGATGCGGCGGCAGGTGGCGTCGTCCAGGCCCAGGTCCACCAGCGCCTGGCGCGTGTCGTTGTACGCCTTGCCGCTGGCGATGACGCCGAAGCGGTCGTTGGGTCCGGCCACCACGTTGTGGTTGAGCTTGTTGGCGCGCACGTAGGCCAGGGCCGCGTACCACTTGTGGTCGAACAGGCGGGCCTCCTGCTCCAGCGCGTGGTCGGGCCAGCGGATGTGCAGGCCGCCGGGTGGCATCTCGAACTCGGGGATCACGATCTGCACGCGCTCGGGGTCGATCAGCGCGGTGGAGCTCGATTCGACGATCTCCTGGATGGTCTTCATGCCCGTCCACACGCCCGAGAAGCGGCTCATGGCGAAGGCGTGCAGGCCCAGGTCCAGGATCTCCTGCACGCTGGCCGGAAAGAACACCGGCAGGCCGCAGGCCTTGAAGATGTGGTCGCTTTGGTGCGCGGCGGTGGAGCTCTTGGCCACGTGGTCGTCGCCGGCCACCGCGATCACGCCGCCCCAGGGGCTGGTGCCGGCCATGTTGGCGTGCTTGAAAACGTCGGAGCAGCGGTCCACGCCCGGGCCCTTGCCATACCAGATGCCGAAGACGCCATCGAAGCGGTTCGTGCCCGGGGGCGCGAAGCCCAGCTGCTGCGTGCCCCACAGCGCCGTGGCCGCCAGCTCCTCGTTCACGCCGGGCTGGAAGACGATGTTCTGCTTCTTGAGGTGCGGCGCCGCCTTCTGCAGGGACTGGTCATAGCCCCCCAGCGGCGAACCGCGGTAGCCGCTGATGAACCCCGCCGTGTTCTTGCCGATCAGCGCGTCGCGCTGGCGCTGCAGCATGGGCAGCTTCACCAGGGCCTGCACCCCGCTCATGAAGGCGCGGCCGTGGTCCAGTGTGTATTTGTCGTCCAGGGTGACGGTTTCCAGGGCCTGGCGGATGTGCTCGGGCAGCGGCGCGTTCATGTTCTGTCTCCTTCGTGGGCGGGGCGTCTCGTGGACGCAGGCGTGCGGGGGCCGGCCCCGGGTAGGGACCGGCCCCCAGTCTGCCGCGCAGTGTATGCCCCAGCTTCCGATAGGTGTTTGCTTTTCATGCCCGGAATTCGCATCATTCAGAAAGAATATTTCCTCTTTCCGCCCACCATGGAAACACTGGACAAGTTTGACCTCTCGATCCTGCAAGAACTGCAAGCCGATGGCCGGCTCACCAACGCCGAACTCGCGCAGCGCGTGGGCCTGTCGCCGGCGCCCTGCTGGCGGCGCGTGCGCTCACTGGAAGAGCGGGGCTTCATCCAGGGCTACCGCGCCGTGCTGGACCGCGACAAGCTCGGCCTGGGGGTGCTGGCCTTCGTGCGGCTGGACGCCGACCGCAACAACGGCGACACCACGCGCCAGCTCGAACAGGCCATCCGCGCCATCCCCGAGGTGGTGGCCTGCCACTACATCAGCGGCTCCGGCACCTTCGAGCTGCAGGTGGTGAGCCGCGACCTGCACCACTTCAGCGCCTTCGCCCGTGAGGTCCTGCTCAACCTGCCCAACGTCAAGGACCTGCACACCAGCTTCTCCCTGGGGGAGGTCAAGGCGGGCGGCGCGCTGCCCCTGAGCCACTTTGCGACCCTGCCCAAGCACTCGGCCTAAAGACCTAACGCCTGGGCATGGCCCCGGCCGCCCTGGGCCCTGAAAAGGCGCCGCTCGATCAAAAGCCGACGCCCCGCACCCCGGCCGGCGCCGCGCTGCCTTTGTTCTGATGACCTGCCGGGCAAAGGTACGCACACGGCAATACCAGACAAAACTTAAGCAAAACAATCGTCCATTTGTGGCCGAATTTCGACCGCTAAGTCACCTATGTGCCTCAAGTGCTTGAAAAACGTGACTTTTTCCTATCTGATGAATTGTCACAGGGAGTTTCCGCGCCTAGCATTCGGCCCAACGTCGAACCAAAGTGGTACGCCACAAAGTACTCAATCTTTCAAATTTGAAGGAACCCTTGTGAAGAACTCCCTGCTGCTCCGCTCGGCCCTGGCCCTGGCCCTGGCCACCCCCCTGATGGCGTCCGCCGAATCCCAGCTGGTCACCGGCGCCGGCAACGCCGCCGCCCGCCTGGATTTCCGCGTCATCGTGCCGCGCGTGCTGTTCCTGGGCGTGGGCACCGGCGCCGCCGCCGCCACCCCGGCCAACAACACCACCATCGACACGGTCACGTTCGACTACACCGCCAACCCGGCGGCCGTCGGCACCGGTGCGGCGGCCGGCACCATCACCGGCAACGTGGTGCCGGTGCGCGTGATCGGCAACAACGGCCAGATCACCCTGGCGGCCTCCACCACCGGCGCCCTGACCAACGCCAGCGCCGACACCATCGCCTGGTCCGAGATCACCGCCACCAGCAACCAGGCCGCCACGCTGCCCAGCCCGGTCATCCCGAACACCGGCGCGGGCGCGGCGAGCAACGTCTCCCTGTCCTCCGGCACCAAGGTCACGGACCGCTCGGCCAACTGGACCTTCAGCTACGCCAACTCGGCCGTGGTGGCCCCCGGCACCTACGGCACCAGCAACGGCCGCGTGACCTACACCGCGTCCATGCCCTGAAGGCGCGGGCCCGGCCGCAGGCTCAGCCCCCTGTGACACCAGGCCCCGGCCTGCGCCGGCGAACGAAGGGGACACACCATCCCCTTCGCCCGGCCTCCCCACCCGATCCGCCACCCCGATGGGACGCTCGACGAGCCGCCCCGGAAGCCCTAGGTCCCGAGACACCATGCCGCGCGCCGCGCCCTCGAGCCCCCTGAGAACCGCCGTCGGTGCTGGCCTGCTGCTGCTGGGCCTGGCGGAAATGGCCACCGCCCACGCCTGGTCGCTGAACATCAACTCCGGCAGCCGCCGCCTGTTCCTGCACGTGGGCAATGGTTCGGTGAGCAACGCCAGCGGCAACTTCAACGGCGCCACGGGCACCCACGGCGCGATCAACCTGGTGCAGGTCACGGTGCCGGCGGCCCAGCTGGGCAACGGCACCGACCTGGCCATGACCAGCGACAGCACCCAGTCCACCAGCCTGTACGGCGATGGCAACAACACCTGCCCGACGCCGTCCAGCCAGGTGATGGTGGGCGCCGGTTACCGCCGCAACGGCGGCTCGGCCAGCGCCACGCTCGGCGTCACCTCGCCCGCCAGCCTCACCAGCGCCGCGGGCGACACGATCCCCTTCACCGAAATCAGCTGGACCGTCTCGGCCCCGGGCAGCGGTGTGCCGAACGTGATCCCCGCCGGCACCTTCAGCGGCGCCACGCAGACCCTCGCCACGGTGCCCGGCAACACCTACATCGAGAACTGCCATAGCTTCAGCTACGCCAACAACGCCGTGCGCGCGGCGGGCACCTACAACGGGCGGGTGACCTACACCCTGAGCGCGCCATGAGCCGCGCGCGCCCACTGGCCCGCCTGGCCAGCGCCCTGCTGGGCGCCACGCTGGTCCTGCCGGCGGCGGCCAACCCGCACCGCCTGGACGACGCCCAGAGCTACACCGTTCCGCCCAATGTGCAGATGCAGTGGCTGCCGCTGAAGCCCGGCCAGCCTTTCGGGCAGGGCATGGAGGCCTGGCTGCGCGTGAACGTGCGCATCGACACCCGCCAGTGGGCCGGCCGCAGCGGTCGCGTCTACATGGTGCTGCCCTCGGACCAGGCCTCCCGCGTCGAGGCCGTCTGGACCACCCAGGGCCGGCTGCTGGCCGGGCGGCTGCTGTCCGGCGAGAGGGCCCTGGTGTACGCCGGCCCCATCCCCGGCCCGACGCTGCAGGACCAACTGCAGGTGCACCTGCGCGCCAACCCGGACTGGACCGCCAACAGCCGCCGCCTGGACTTCCATTTCGAACTGGACGTGGACTGAACGCCCCATGCGCATCGCCTCCTTGACACGCCTGCTGCTCGCCGCCGGGGCCGGCGCACTCGCCCTCCAGACCGTCCCCGCCGGGGCGCAGGGCTTCGCCGCCTACATCACGCCGCCCCGCTTCGAGCTGCAGCTCAAGGCCGGCGAGGCCTCGCGCCAGGTGGTGGAGATCCAGCACGCGGGCCTGCAGAAGGGCAGCTACCGCCTCTACACGAACGACTGGAGCCTGCGCGCCGACCAGTCGGTGGACTTCAGCGACGCCCTGGCACCCGACAGCTGCCGCCCCTGGGTGGCGATCGAGCGACGCGAGCTCACCATCGAACCCGGCGCGCGCTACCGCTACCGCTTCGAGATCGCGCCGCCGCCGGGCACGCCGGCGCGCGAGTGCCGCTTCGCGCTGATGATCGAAGGCCTGGACACCACGCGCGTGCAGGGCGACCTGAACTTCCCGGTGGGCGGGCGCATCGGCGTGATCGTCTACGCCAGCGTCGGCGACGCCGCGCCGCAGCTGGCCATCACCGGCACGCGCGTGGTCACGGTGCAAGGCCAGCCCACCGCCGTGGTCGACGTGCGCAACAGCGGCAACGCCCATGGCCGGCTGGAGGGCTTCGTCAACGGCACCGACGCCCGCGGCACGCGCGTGGAAATGGCGCCGGCCGACCTGCCCATCCTGCCGGGCGAGACCCGCTCGGTGGCGATCCTCCCGGTACCGGAGAACGGCAAGCCCGCGCCCGAGCTGCACTTTCCGCTGACGGTCAAGGGCCAACTGGAGTGGGGCAAGAACCGCCTGCCGCTGGACGCCCGCTTCGCGCCGTGAAGGCCCCGATGCCGCGTCCGCGCCTCGGCCTGCTGATCCTCCTGGGCGCCTGGGCGCCCTGGCTGGGCGCCCAGACCGGCGAGGCCCCGCCCGCCGGCGGCGCCGCGCCCTACGTGGACCGCGTGATCGAGAACCTGCCGCCCGAACCGGCGGACACCGCCGCCGACTATCCCTACGACCGCGACGGCTGGCCGCGCTACCTGCGGCTGGAGGCGCGCGTGGGCTCGTTGCCCTTCGACCAGCAGCGCCGCACCCGCATCGGCTACGGCCTGTACGGCCTGCTGGAAACGCCCAACCACGGCAGCCTGTCCATCGATGGCACCTACGCCCCGGCCGACAGCAGCGGCACGCTGACGCTGCGCCAGCGTGCTATGCCGCTGGACGGCGGCTGGCTGGCCAGCCACGAACTGGGCGTGATCAACCCGCCCATGCCGGGCATCCTGCGCCTGCCGGCGCGCGTGTTCGTGCCCAGCGCGCTGCTGCAGGGCGCCAGCGCCGAGTGGGAGAACCCGGGCCGCGGCCTGCAGTTGCAGGCCAGCACCGGCGAACCCGGCCGGCTCGACTTCCTGCCGGCCAACGGCTTTCGCCGCCTGCCCGGCCAGCGCACGGCCTTCGGCGGCCAGTGGCGCCTCGGCGCCGACGAGGCCAACCCGCTGGCCACCCAGGGCTGGACGCTCGCCCTGCGCCACGAGGACGGGCGGCGCGTGTCGGTGCTGGACACCCCCGCTCAGCCGAGCGACACCGTCAACGCCGACTCCACCCTGCTGGCCCTGCGGCGCGAAGACGCCGGCTACCGCCTGCAGGGCCAGCTGATGAGCACCCGCTCCAGCCAGTTCAGCGGCTCGCGCCGCGGCTTCTGGTTCGACGGCGAATGGGACGACGGCCCGCGCACCCACGGCTTGGGCGCCTACCGCCTGCAGCCGGACCTGAGCTGGGCGAACCTGCCCATGGCCAACGACCTGGTCGGCGCCTACGCGCGCACGGCCTGGCGCACGCGGCAGTGGTCGGCCGAGGGCTCCATCGACTGGCTCGACTCCCTCAGCGGGCGCAGCGGCAGCGGCACCTTCGCCACCGGCTCGGCCCGCCGGCGCCTCAACCGCGACCACAGCCTGGGCGCCGGCGCCACGCTGCGCCGCTTCGACGGCGACGCCTGGAGCACCTGGGGCGACTGGCGCTTCCAGAATGGCTGGGGCACCACCGGCCTGCGCCTGGAACTCACGCACGGCCAGGGCGAGCCCGACTCGCGCTGGCTGAGTTGGGACCAGGAGTGGGCCACGCAACAGGGCTGGGCGGTCTCCACCAGCCTCGGCCTGCGAAACTACGACGCCTTCCAGGCCCAGCCCGCCGAGAACGCCTGGAACGCCGCGCTGAGCCTGTCCGCGCCGCTGGGCAATCGCGCCGGCCTGCGCGGCAACCTCGCCACCGAGCGCGGCGACAACGGTCAGTCGCGCCACAGCCTGAACCTGAGCGCCAACTGGCGCATCGACCCGCGCTGGAGCCTGGAAGCCCACTACAACCGCTCCACCGGCCGCAGCCGCCTCGCGCCCTCGCTGGACCCGCTGGCGCCCTTCCTGCCGCTCACCGTGCCGGACTCGGACCGCTCGTTCTACGTGCTGCTGCGCTACGAGTTCGAGGCCGGCAGCCGCAGCGTGCCCCTGGGCGGGCGCGCGGCCGACGGCGGCGGGCGCATCGAAGGCACGGTGTATTTCGACACCAACCGCAACGGCACGCAGGAGGCCAGCGAGACCGGCGTGCCCAACGCCACCGTCTACCTGGACAACCGCTACGCCGTGCGCACCGACAGCCAGGGCCGCTTCGAATTCCCCTTCGTGGCCAGCGGGCCGCGCACGCTCAGCGTGCGCAACGACAGCCTGCCGCTGCCGTGGGGCGTGGTCGACAAGGGCCAGGCCCTGCTGGAGGTGCGCCGGCGCGAGAGCGTGTCGGTGAGCCTCCCGGTGCAGCGCAATGAATAAGCGCTGACGAACGGGGCCTTGCCCCATTCAAGTTCGGGCCCAAAAGCACGATAAGGGGTGCATGTCCACCCCCCTTCGCCCGTTCCTGCCCGCCGCGGCCGCCTGCGCGCTGCTGCTGGCGCCGGCCACCGGCATGGGCGACAGCGCGTGGGCACCGCGGGGCAATGCCAGTGCCGCGCTGGACTTCCGCATCGTCATTCCGCCGGTGATGCGCGTGCTGGAGAACAGCCACCCGCGCCAGCTCGACGCCTCCGCCGGCGGCGAGGCCAGTGCCCAGCAGCGCCTGGTGGTGCTATCCAACCTGAAGCACGGGTTCTGTGTCTCGCTGCGCCGCGCCGCGCCCCAACTCGGCACCTGGGAGCTGCAGGCCGACCCGAACAGCGGCGTCCAGCTCAGCCCCACGGCCGACGGCTACCGCCTCTGCGGCACCCGCCCGGGGCAATACACGGTGCTGCTGCAGCACCGCTTCGGCACCCGCGACAGCCAGGCCAGCGCCTTGCACTGGCCGGTGCAGACCGACATCTCGGCCATCTGATCCCCGCGCGCCGTGGCCGTTCGCCCACGAAACGCCGTGTCGGGATGTAAGCCTCACGCCCCGATCACGCATTCGAGCGTGGCCTCGCGGCGCGGCTGCGCCAATCTGTTCTGTACTTATCGGCGGGGGCGCGCGGACAGGTGCGGCGCGATGCCGTGGCGCTGCCACACCCGGCGCACGGTCGTGGCGCTGAGACCCAGGTAAGCCGCCAGGCTGCGCGTGCTCCAGTTCGTGCCCGCGGCCGGCTGCTCGTCCCGCGTCGCGCGCAACACGTACCACTCGACCGCGGCGGTCACGCTCGGCGCGCGCCCCGAACGCGGCGCGTCCTGCAGCAAGGCCTGGACGCCACCCTCGATGAAGCGCCGGCGCCACAAGGCCACCTGGCGCCGATCGAGCTTCACCTCCTCGGCGATGTCCTT
>NZ_MKSS01000233.1:0-9813 GCF_001897365.1 Hydrogenophaga sp. 70-12 | reverse complement strand
TGTGGCCGGTTTCAAGATGCCGGCCTACCGCGCCGCGCCGGCCGGCAAGACCGGCCTGCCCGTGGTGCTGGTGCTGTCCGAGATCTTCGGCGTGCACGAGTACATCGCCGACACCGCGCGCCGCTTCGCCAAGGCGGGCTATCTGGCCATCGCCCCCGAGCTGTTCGTGCGCCAGGGCGACGCCCAGGGTTACGGCGAAATGGCCAAGCTCATCGCCGAAGTGATCAGCCAGGTGCCCGACGCCCAGGTGATGGGCGACCTGGACGCCACCGTGAAGTGGGCGGCCGCCAACGGCGGCGACACCAGCAAGCTGGGCATCACCGGCTTTTGCTGGGGCGGGCGCCAGGTCTGGCTGTACAGCGCGCACAACCCGGCGGTGAAGGCGGGCGTGGCCTGGTATGGGCGCCTGGTGGGGCAGCAGAACGCGCTCACCCCGAAGAACCCGGTGGACGTGGCCGGCCAGCTGCACGGCCCGGTGCTGGGGCTCTACGGCGCGGCCGACACCGGCATCCCGCTTGACACGGTTGATAAGATGAAATCGGCCTTGGCGGGCGGCAGCGCGGCGGCCAAGGCTTCGACCTTCGTGGTGTACCCAGACGCACCGCACGCCTTCCACGCCGACTACCGGCCGAGCTTCCGCAAGGAGCCGGCCGAGGACGGCTGGAAGCGTGCCCTGGCCTGGTTCAAGCAGCACGGCGTGGCCTGAAACGAGACACCTCGCCGCGCTTCGCGCGACCCCCTCAAGGGGGCGACACCCGCGGCCCGGCCCAGCCGGTTCCGCGGTGTCACTCGGTTCGACCGCCCGTGCTCCGCAGGTCTTGTTCTACCGAGTAACTGAATACTGATATGACCTTGTTGGCCATTCTTATCGGAACGGTCGCGGCCGGTGTCGGCAGCGTGTGGATCGCGGCGCTGCTGGGCTACGCCATGCTGGCGCGCTTCACGCAGCACATGCTCAGCCTGGCGGCCGGCGCCCTGCTGGCCACGGCCTTCATGCACCTGCTGCCCGAAGCCTTCGAGAGCGCGGCCGGCGCGCACGAGCTGTTCGCGCTGCTGCTGGGCGGCCTGGTGTTCTTCTTCCTGCTCGACAAGGCCGAACTCTGGCACCACGGCCACGAGCATGGCCATGAACACGGCCAGGAGGCCGGGGACGGGCACGCCCACCACCACCACCACGGGCACCACCACCACGAGGAGCGGCGCGCCGGCGGCTGGGCCGTGCTGCTGGGCGACAGCGTGCACGCCTTCGGCGACGGCATCCTGATCGCCTCGGCCTTCGTGGCCGACCTGCGGCTGGGCGTGGTGGCGGCCCTGGCGGTGCTGGCGCATGAGGTGCCGCACCACATGGGCGACCTGGTGGTGCTGCGCCAGACCTCGCGCTCGCCGCGCGCGGCCCTGCTCAAGGTGTCGATGGCGGGCACGGTCACGGCCCTGGGCGGCCTGGTGGGCTACGCGCTGCTGGCCTCGCTGGACGACTGGCTGCCGTACTTCCTGGTGGCGGCGTCCAGCAGCTTCGTCTACGTGGCGCTGGCCGACCTGATCCCGCAGCTGCAGAAGCGGCTGAGCCTGCGCGAGACGGTGGCGCAGATCGCCTGGCTGGCGGTGGGCATCGGCATGGTCACGCTGGTGAGCGGCCTGGCGCACGGCGGGCACTGAGCGCGCCGGGCCGGGCGCCCGCTCACAGTTTCTGCGACTCGCTCTCGCTCCAGCGTGGCGGGTTGCCGAAGCAGAAGCGGAAGGTGGCGCCCTGGCCGACGGCGCCTTCGGCCGAGAGCCGGCCGTCGTGCCGCTCGATGATGCGGCGCACCGTGGCCAGGCCGATGCCGGTGCCTTCGAACTCGCTGGGCCGGTGCAGGCGCTGGAAGGGTTTGAAGAGCTGGTCGACGTACTTCATGTCGAAGCCCACGCCGTTGTCGCGCACGAAGAAGCTGGGCGTGCCGTCCTCGGCAATGCCGTCCAGGCCGAACTCGATGTGGGCCTCCTCGCGGTCGCGCGTGTACTTCAGCGCGTTGCCGATGAGGTTTTCCAGCACGATGCGGGCCAGGCGCGGGTCGCAGTCGGCCTCCAGGTCTTGCGCCAGCTCGGCGCGCACGCGGCGCTGCGGCGCGCGCGCCAGTTCGTGGTCGAGCACGCTGCGCGCGAGCTCGCTCAGGTCGATCGGGCTGCGCTGCAGCACACCCTGGCTCACGCGCGCCAGCGCCAGGAGGTCGTTGATGATGGCGCCCATGCGCTGCGAGGACTGCAGCACGCGGTCGAACAGCTGCTGCGTGTCCTCGTCGAGCTTGCCGTCGAGCTGCTCCTGCATGAGGCGCGTGAAGCCGTCGATGGCGCGCAGCGGCGATTTGAGGTCGTGCGAGACGGAGTAGGCGAAGGCGTCGAGTTCGGCGTTGAGCTTCTGCAGCTCGGCCGTGCGCTCGCGCACGCGCTGCTCCAGCGTTTCGTTCAGGCTCACGATCTCGCGCTCGCGGCGCAGGCGCAGCAGCTCGGCGTTGGCGCGGCTGGCGAAGATGGAGATGAGGGCCTGGACGTCGGCCTTCACCGTCACCGGCGTGCGCCACATGGCGATCAGCATGCCGGTGGCCTGGCCATCGGCGTCGCGCAGCGCCTGGCCCAGGTAGGCCTGGAAGCCCTGGGCGCGCAGCTGCGGCGCGTTGGGGTAGTTCTCGGCCAGTTGGGCGGTGCAGGTCATCAGGCCGGTCTGGCGCAGGGTGTCGGCGCAGGGCGTGCCGGCCACGTTGAAGCGGAAGTTGCGTGCGGCGCGGCCGTCGCGCCACACGCCCAGGGTCTGCAGCTCGCCGTCGTCGGTGGTCTCGGCCAGGGCCACGAGGTTGGCGCCGATGGCGTTGCTCAGGGTTTCCGCCAGCGCGCCGAAGAAGGCCTCGCCGGTCTCGGCGGCCACGCCCTTGGCCACTTCGAGCAGCAGGGCCTCGCGGCGCTTCTCTTCGCTGACGTTGACGCTGGAGGACAGGATGCAGGGCTCGCCGTCGATGTCGACGATCTCGGCCCAGACGCGCGAGTCGACCAGCGTGCCGTCCTTGTGCCGCATCTGCGTGTCGTAGCCGTCCACGTGGCCATCGCGGCGCAGGCGCTCGATGAAGCGCTCGCGGTCCTCTGGCGTGAGCCAGGCACCGACCTCGACCGAGGTGCGCCCCAGCAACTCCTCGGGTTCCAGGCCCTGCGCCTTGTCCTTGGCGCGGTTCACTTCCAGGAAGCGGCCGTCGGACAGGCGCGTGATGGTGAGGTTGAGCGGCGCGAAGTGGAAGGCCTTGGAGAACAGCGCCTCGGAGCGCTGCAGGCGGCGGATGAGCTCTTCGCGGCCGGTCATGTCGCTCACCGTGGTGATGATGAGCCGGTCCTCGTCGTCGTTGCCCATCTCGCTGGAGACCATGGCGTCGAACTCGCTGCCGTCGGCGCGGCGGCCGCGGGCGCGGTGCTGGGCGATGTGGCGCTCGGCGATCAGGCGCTCCATGTAGCGCTCGCGCTCCATGGGGTCGGCCCAGAGGAAGGTGTCCTGGCGGCCCAGTACCTGGCTGCGCCGGTGGCCGTAGCAGCGCTCGAAGGCGGGGTTGACGTCGAGGATGGCGCCCGTGCGCGCGGACTGCGCGATCATGGGGCTCGGGCTGGAGCGGAAGATGCGCGTGAAGCGTTCCAGGCTGCGGTCGCGCTCCTGCTCGGTCTGGTGGCGCCGCTCGAGCTCGTGCCGCAGGCGCTGCAGCGCGCGGTGGCTGACGGCGCGGCCGTGCATGACGACCAGGCCCACGACCACCAGGGTGGTGGCCTGCGTGAGCCACACGCGCAGGTTCATCGAGAAGTTGGGCGTGTGCGCGAAGCCGCCCTGGGCTTCGATCCAGCCCAGCAGGCCCAGCAGCGCGGCCGTGACCACCACCGAGGCCAGCAGCGCGCGCCGTCCGAGGAAGATGCCCGCCCCGACCACCGCGGCCACGAACAGGAAGTTGACCGCCGTGCGCACCGAGCCATAGACGACCACCGAGAACGTGGCGGTGGTCAGCACGCCCAGGATGACCAGCGCGGCCACCGGTTCCGGCGAGAGCCGGCGCGTGCGCAGCGCCAGCCAGCAGGCCCAGGCCACGGCCGACAGGGCGCCGGCGAGGGAGGCCTCGCTCTGCTCGGGGGGCGACAGCAGCAGGTCCATCGCGGCGATGCCCAGCGCCGCGATGCCGACCACCATGCAGACCCACAGCAGGGTCTTGCGCAGGTCGGCCGCGTCGGGCGTTTCGGCCCGCGCCGATACGCCGACCGAGTCAGGCCCTTGCATCAGCCTCTCGCACGCGGCGTTCCCTCGGTGTTGCACCAGGCGCTCCAGCTGCCCGGGTACAGGGTGGTGGTGCCCAGGCCGGCGACGGCCATGGCCAGCAGATTGGGCACGGCGCTCACGCCGCTGCCGCACTGGTGCACCACGCCGGCGGGGTCGCGGCCGCCGAGCAGGGCGTCGAATTCGCGGCGCAGCTGGTCGGCGGGCTTGAGGCGGCCATCGGCCTGCAGGTTCTCGCCGAAGGGGCGGTTGAGTGCGCCCGGCACATGGCCCGCCACCGGGTCCAGTGGCTCGACCTCGCCGCGAAAGCGCGCGCCCGCGCGCGCGTCGATGACGGTGGTGTCGGCCCGGCCCAGGCGGGCCTGCAGGCCCGCCGTGTCCACCGTGGGCGCCAGCGAAGGCCCCAGGCGAAAGTCGCCCGCCGGACGGGCCTGCGCCGGGCCGCTGTCCAACGCGCCGCCGGCGGCTTTCCAGGCGGCCAGGCCGCCATCGAGCACGGCCACGGCCTCGTGGCCGCACCAGCGCAGCATCCACCACAGCCGGCCGCAGTAGTTGAGGCCCTGGCGGTCCATGGCCACCACTTGCACGCCCGGGTTCAGGCCCAGCTCGGCCAGCCGGGCCGCGAAGCGCTCGCGGCTGGGCAGGGGGTGTCGGCCCTCGCTGGCCGGGCGGCCCTTGTCGCTGAGGTCGCGGTCCAGGTCCACGTAGATCGCACCGGGCAGGTGCTCGGCCTCGAACTGCGCGCGGCCCGCGGCCGGGTTCATCAGGTCGAAGCTGCAGTCCATCACCAGCACGGGGGCGCCGGTGTCGAGCAGGGCCCGCAGCTCGCGGACTTGTATCAACAAGTTAAGCATGCGCACATTGTGATGCAGATCGCATGCGTTTCCCGTGGCCCGGGGCTAGGGTTCTTCCGCAGGCACGGGCGGCACGGTGCGCGAGCGCAGCACGGTGGCCGCGATGCCGCTGACGACGATCAGCGCCATGCCGAGCCAGCCGATCAGCGGCAGGCGGTCGCCGAACACGGTGATGCCGAACAGCGCCGCGAACACGATGCCTGAGTACTGCAGGTTGGCGACCACCATGGTGGCGCCTTGCGCGTAGGCGCGCGTCAGGCACAGCTGCCCGAACACCGCGAGCAGGCCGATGGGCAGCAGCCACAGCGCGCCGGGCCAGTGCCAGGGGGTGGCGCCGACGAACATCATGCCGAGGAGTCCCGCCAGCGCCGAGCCGAGCGAAAAGTAGAAGACCGTGCGGCTCTCCGGCTCGCCCACCTTGGACAGCGCGGCCACCTGCAGGTAGGCCAGGGCGGCGAACACGCCCGACAGCAGGCCCACCAGGCCGGCGAAGGCCTGGTCATGGTGGAAGCTGGGCCGCAGCATGAGGCCCACGCCCACGAAGCCCGCGATCACCGTGAAGAACAGCGGCGCCTGTTCGCGCACCGGCGAGCCGCGCGCCTGCGTGAGCACCGCGCCGCCGAGCAGGAAGGTGGCGATCCACACGCTGCTCATGTAATTGAGCGTCATGGCCGTGGCCAGCGGCAGCAGGGCGATGGCGTAGAACCAGGCCGTGAGCGAGATGGTGCCGACCAGGCTGCGCCAGGCGTGCATCATGGGCACGCGGGTGGCCAGCGACACGCCCTGCCAGCGCGTCAGGCCCCACAGGAAGGCCATGCCCACGAGGCCGCGGTAGAACACGGTCTCGAAGCTGTTGAAGTGCGCGGCGGCGAACTTGATGCACACGCCCATGCTCGCGAAGAAGAGGGATGCGAGCAGCATCCAGAGCGCCTGCATGCGTCAGCCCCCACGCTCCGCCGCTGCGCGGCTCGCTGCCCCCCGAGGGGGGGCGTTGCGCCTTGGGGCGGCCCGGCGGCGAAACCTGTTCGCGTAGATGCGCATATCAGCCGGCGAAGGCCGTGCCCATCTTCTCGCGGTACCACTCGTGGAAGTGCTGCATGCCGTCTTCCATGGGGCTCTGGTAGGGGCCGACCTCGTTGTCGCCGCGCGCCAGCAGGGCCTTGCGGCCCGCGTCCATGCGCTCGGCGATCTCGTCGTCCTCGATGCAGGTCTCCATGTAGGCCGCGCGCTGCGCCTCGACGAATTCCCGCTCGAAGGCGGCGATTTCCTCGGGGTAGTAGAACTCCACCATGTTGAGCGTCTTGTCCACGCCGATAGGGTGCAACGTGGAGACGGTCAGCACGTGCGGGTACCACTCCACCATGATGTGCGGGTAGTAGGTGAGCCAGATCGCGCCTTGCTCGGGCAGCTGGCCCTGGCGGTAGTTCATCAGCACATCGTGCCAGCGCTGGTAGGTGGGGCTGCCAGCTTGGCCGAGCAGGTTCTGCGCGCCCACCGTCTGCACCGAGTACTCGCGCCGGAACTCCCAGCGCAGGTCCTCGCAGGTGACGAAGTTGCCCAGGCCCGGATGGAAGGGCCCCACGTGGTAGTCCTCAAGATAGACCTCGATGAAGGTCTTCCAGTTGTAGTTGCACTCGTGCAGTTCGACGTGGTCGAGCACCATGCCCTCGAAGCTCAGCGTCTCGCGCGGGCCCATGCCGGCCAGGTCGGCCTCGATGTCGCGGCCGTTGTCCTCGAACAGCAGGCCGTTCCACTCGCGCAGCCGGTAGTTGTTGAGGTTCAGGCAGGGGTCGTGCGCGAAGTGGGGCGCGCCCAGCAGCTGGCCGGCGGGGCCGGCGCCGGCGGGCGTGTGGGTGCCGCTGTAGGTCCAGCGGTGCAGGGGGCAGACGATGTTGCCTCCCGCGTGGCCGGGCTGGTGGCCCTGCAGGTTGCCGCGGCCCTTGAGCATGATGGCCTGGCGGTGGCGGCAGACGTTGGAGATCAGCTCGACGCCCGAGGGCGTGCGCACCAGTGCGCGGCCTCCGCCCTCTTGCGGCAGGGCGTGGTAGTCGCCGATGTTCGGAACGGAGAGAGCGTGCCCCACGTAGCGGGGCCCGCGCTGAAAGATCGTCTCCAGCTCGCGCTGGAACAGCGCCTGGTCGAAGTAACTCGACACCGGGAATTGGCTTTTGGCCTGCTGAAGTTGAAGACTCAAATCAGACATGCTTGTCCTGACCTAAAGACTCCCCCTATGAAGGGGCAGGGAAGCGCTGTGCTCGTCAGACGAATTCGCGCGGGATGGGTGTGGGTGCGTCCCTCCGGGCCCGCAGGGCCCGTCGTTTCGGAAAAAAAGAGCGCGGATTGTACCCCTGGGGTGCATCGGGCGTGGGGCGGCGGAAATGCCCCCTCGCTAAAATGGCCGCTTTGTCTCGAATGCCCCCCAGGGGTTTCTTTCCCACGAGGCCCATGACGCCACCGCCCGCCCGCAAGGCCCCCGCCGAGACACCGCCCGTGGCCCCCAGCTACGAGGCCGCGCTGCAGGAACTCGAGCAACTCGTTGCCCAGCTCGACGCCGGCCAGTTGCCCCTTGACCAACTGCTCTCGCGCTACCAGCGCGGCGCCGAGCTGCTGGCCTTCTGCCGCGACCGTCTGCAGGCGGTGGAGCAGCAGATCCAGGTGTTCGAGGCCGGGCAGAGCAAGCCCTGGGAGGCCGAATGAACGGGGCCCCCCACGCTCCCTCGCTGCGCGAGTCGCGGCCCCCCCAGGGGGCTGAGCCGTCTTGGGGCGGCCCGGCGGCGGCTCGCGCGGTGCTGGACCAGACCTTCGTGCAGTGGCGCAGCGCGCAGCAGGCCGCGGTGGAGCAGGCGCTGTCGGGCTGGGTGCCCCTGGACGCCCCCGCCGGCCTGGGCGAGGCCATGCGCTACGCGGTGCTCGACGGCGGCAAGCGCCTGCGCCCGCTGCTGGTGCTGGCCACCTGCGAGGCCGTGGGCGGCCAGGCCGACGCCGCGATGCGCGCGGCCTGCGCGGTGGAACTCATCCACGCCTACTCCCTGGTGCACGACGACATGCCCTGCATGGACAACGACGTGCTGCGCCGGGGCAAGCCCACGGTGCACGTGAAGTTCGGCGAGGCCCAGGCCCTGCTCGCGGGCGATGCCCTGCAGGCCCTGGCCTTCGAGCTGCTGGTGCCCGGCGACGGCAGCCTGGGCGACGCCATGAGCGCGCGCCTGTGCCGCCTGCTGGCGCTGGCCGCCGGGGCCGACGGCATGGCCGGCGGCCAGGCGGTGGACCTGGCCAGCGTGGGCATCGCCCTGGACCAGCGCCAGCTGGAGGCCATGCACCGGCGCAAGACCGGCGCCTTGCTGCAGGCCAGCGTCACCATGGGCGCGGCCACCGGCGCCGTGGCGCGCGACACCCTGGCCGCACTCGCCGACTACGGCGCCTGCGTCGGCCTGGCCTTCCAGGTGGTGGACGACATCCTCGACGTCACCGCCGATTCGGCCACGCTGGGCAAGACCGCGGGCAAGGACGCCGCGGCCGACAAGCCCACCTTCGTGTCGCTCATGGGGCTGGGGCCGGCCCAGGCCTATGCCGACAATGTGCTGGCGCGCGCCCACGCCGCGCTGGACCGCAGCGGCCTCGAGCGGCCTGGCACGCTGCATGCCCTGGCCGACTGGGTGGCCCACCGCGCCAGCTGAGGCCCGAGAACCGTCCGTGAACGACGACGCTCCATGAACGCACCGATCACCGCCTTGCTCGACACCATCTCATCGCCGGCGCAGCTGCGCCAGCTCACGCGCCCGCAGCTCAAGCCGCTGGCGGACGAGCTGCGGCAGTTCCTGCTCAACAGCGTGGCGCGCACCGGCGGGCACCTGAGCTCCAACCTCGGCACGGTCGAGCTCACCATCGCGCTGCACTACGTCTTCAACACACCCGAGGACCGGCTGGTGTGGGACGTGGGCCACCAGACCTACCCGCACAAGATCCTCACCGGCCGGCGCGACCGCATGGACACGCTGCGCCAGCTCGGCGGCATCAGCGGCTTCCCGCGCCGCGACGAGAGCGAGTACGACACCTTCGGCACCGCCCACTCGTCCACCAGCATCTCGGCCGCGCTGGGCATGGCCCTGGCGGCCAAGGCCAAGGGCGAGGACCGCCGCGCGGTGGCCATCATCGGCGACGGCGCCATGACCGCCGGCATGGCCTTCGAGGCACTGAACAACGCAGGCGTGGCCGACGGCAAGCTGTTGGTCGTGCTCAACGACAACGACATGTCGATCTCGCCGCCCGTGGGCGCGCTCAACCGCTACCTCGCGCAGCTCATGAGCGGGCAGTTCTACGCCGCCGCCAAGCACGTGGGCAAGCAGGTGCTCAAGGGAGCGCCGCCGCTGTTCGAGCTGGCCAAGCGGTTCGAGCAGCAGGCCAAGGGCATGGTGGTGCCGGCCACGCTGTTCGAGAAATTCGGCTTCAACTACATCGGCCCCATCGACGGCCACGACCTCGACTCGCTGATCCCCACGCTGGAGAACATCCGCCAGCTCATGGACGCCCACGAGGGCCCGCAGTTCCTGCACGTGGTCACCAAGAAGGGCCAGGGCTACAAGCTCGCCGAGGCCGATCCGGTGGCCTACCACGGCCCCGGCAAGTTCGACCCCGCCGTGGGCCTGACCAAGCCCGCCACGCCGCCCAAGACCACCTTCACGCAGG
>NZ_MKSS01000232.1:0-10117 GCF_001897365.1 Hydrogenophaga sp. 70-12 | reverse complement strand
CCTGGAGGCCATGCAGCGCGAAGGCCTCAAGCTGCTGGTGCATGGCGAGGTCACGTCCGCCGACATCGACCTGTTCGACCGCGAGGCGGTGTTCATCGACCAGGTGCTGATCCCCCTGCGCCGCGACTTCCCCGAACTGAAGATCGTGATGGAGCACATCACCACCAAGGAAGCCGCGCAGTACGTGGCCGGTGCGGGTCCGCACACGGCGGCCACCATCACCGCGCACCACCTGCTCTACAACCGCAACGCCATCTTCCTGGGCGGCATCCGTCCGCACTACTACTGCCTGCCCGTGCTCAAGCGCGAGACGCACCGCGTGGCCCTGGTGCAGGCCGCCACCAGTGGCAGCGACCGCTTTTTCCTGGGCACCGACAGCGCGCCGCACCCCGCGCACCTGAAGGAGCACGCGGTGGGCTGCGCGGGCTGCTACACGGCGCACGCGGCCATGGAGCTGTACGCCGAAGCCTTCGAAGCCGCCGGCGCGCTGGACAAGCTCGAGGGCTTCGCCAGCTTCCACGGGCCCGACTTCTATGGCCTGCCGCGCAACGCCGGCACGGTCACGCTGCGGCGCGAGACCTGGACGCCGCCCGAGTCCTATGCCTTCGGCGAGGCCGAACTCAAGCCCCTGCGCGCGGGCGAGGCGCTGCGCTGGCGGCTGCTGGCCTGAACGCTGGCGACGGCATGGCCATTCACTGGTCGGCCCCGTGGTTCGCCTCCGTGGCCGAGGCGGGCCGTGCGGTGCAGGCCGCGCAGGCGCAGGGCCTGCCCCTGCCCGAGGCCCTGAACCGGCATGCGCCGGGTCCGCTGCGCGCCGTGTCCCAATCGGCCTTGCCCGAGGGCCAGGCCTATGAGGCCTTCATCGCCGCCACGGCCAGCGTGCCCACGCGCGAGAACCTTCACGACCTGTTCAATGGGCTGATCTGGCACCGCTTTCCCGCGAGCAAGCGCCAACTCAACCGCCTGCAGGCCCAGGCCATCGCGGCCGACGGCGTGGGCGCGGTGCGCGGGCCGCTGCGCGACGCCATCACCCTGTTCGACGAGAACGCAGCCCTGCTGCAGGCCCCCGAGCCGCTGTGGCGGGCCCTGCGGGCGCGCGACTGGACCGAGCTGTTCGTCGCGCAGCGGGGGGCTTGGGCGCGCGCGCGGCTGCTGCCCTTCGGGCATGCGCTGCTGGAAAAGCTGGCCCGGCCTTACAAATCCATCACCGCGCACGTGTTGGCGCTGCCCGTGCCCCAGTCGCTGGGCGACGACCTCGCGGCCTGGGACGCCTGGCTGGCCGCGCAACTGGACGCCGCGCGGCTGCGCGCCAAACCCTTCACGCCGCTGCCCGTGCTGGGCGTGCCGGGCTGGCGGGACGGCAACGCCGACCCCGCGTTCTACGCCGATGCGGCGGTGTTCCGTCCGCCGCGCGCGGCTTGAAACCGGCGCCATCAACCCCACTTTCGGTGCCGGTATCATCCGCTGCCCTTGACCTGGCACCGGGAACCTGAAGGCCCGAAACCGGGTCAGTGGCGCAGCCGGCCCCCACGCGCCGGCGCCTAACGGAGCACACATGAAACGCATCCTGCTGTTCGTCCTGACCAACGTCGCCGTGATGGCGGTGTTGCTCATCACCACGCGCATCCTCGGCGTGGACCGTTTCCTCACCGCCAACGGCCTGAACATGACGGCGCTAGCGGGCTTCTCGCTCGTCATCGGCTTCGGCGGCGCGATCATCTCGCTGCTCATCAGCAAGCCCATGGCCAAGTTCAGCACCGGCGCGCGCGTGATCAACCAACCGCAGACGGCCGACGAAGCCTGGATCGTGCAGACGGTGCAGAAATTCGCCGACAAGGCGGGCATCGGCATGCCCGAGGTGGCCATCTTCGAGGGCGCGCCCAACGCCTTTGCCACCGGCGCCTTCAAGAACAGCGCGCTGGTCGCCGTGTCCACCGGCCTGCTGCAGAACATGACGCGCGAAGAGGTCGAGGCCGTGATCGGCCACGAGGTCGCGCACGTGGCCAACGGCGACATGGTCACCATGACGCTGATCCAGGGCGTGATGAACACCTTCGTGGTGTTCCTGTCGCGTGTCATCGGCTACGCGGTGGACAGCTTCCTGCGCCGCGGCAGCGACAGCAACTCGGGCCCCGGCATCGGTTACATGGTCACCACCATCGTGATGGACATCGTGCTGGGCTTCCTGGCCGCCATCATCGTGGCCTGGTTCAGCCGCCAGCGCGAGTTCCGGGCCGACGCCGGCGCCGCGCAGCTGATGGGCCGCAAGCAGCCCATGATCAATGCCCTGGCCCGCCTGGGTGGCCTCACGCCCGGCGAACTGCCCAAGACCATGCAGGCCCTGGGCATCACCGGTGGCCTGGGCAAGCTGTTCAGCACCCACCCGCCGATCGAAGAGCGCATCGCCGCGCTGCAGCAAGGCTGATCGCGCCGCGAGCGCCCGGCAAAAAAGGCCACCCTGGGGTGGCCTTTTTCTTGAGCCGCCGGGTGGCGGAAGAACTCAGCGGTTGCGCTCGAAGCGGGGGTAGCCGTGGTCGTGGTAGCCCGGACCGGGGTGGCCGCGCCAGCCCGGGGGCCGGAAGTAGCGCTGGCCGCCAATGATCACGACCTCGGTGGAGATGTTGGAGTAGCCCGGCGCGTAGCCGTCGCTGTACACCACGGGCGGCTCCGGCGTTTCGTAGCGCACCTGCGGGCGCGAAGGGTAGGCGGGGGGCGGCGGGGGCATGGCGTCCACGGGCGTGACGTTCAGGCGCACGTAACGGCCCGGGTCTTGCGCCATCTGGGTGCGGTACTGCTGACCGGCGTACTCGTAGACCACGTCGTAGGCCACGGTGCGGGGCTCGTAGAACGTCTGCGTGCCGCAGTTGCGCACGATCTCGGTCTGCGGCGGGCTGGAGCCTTCGATGCGGTTGCCCAGCATGGCGCCGCCGATGAGGCCGATGACGGTGGCCGCGGCGCGGCCGCTGCCATCACCGATGGCGTTGCCCGCCGCGCCGCCCGCGATGGCGCCCAGCACCGCGCCGGCGCCCGACTTGCGGCCCGGGTAGGTCACCTGCTGATCGGAGCAGACATCGCGCGGCACGGCCACCTGCTGGATGATGGGTGTGCTGCTGATGACGCGGCCTTGCGCTTCCTGGGCGTGGGCCGCGCCGGTGGCGGCGGCCAGCGCGGCCGCCAGGGGAAGCCAGACGAGCGATCGGGGGGTGTTCACGGAAGGCTCCTGAAAGAGGAATGGGGAAGCTGCATGCTGCGCCTGGGACGTCAAGCCGGCGTGCCAAGCTTGTCATTTTTTGTAAAGCCCCCGACGGGCGGCAGGCCGAGCAGGTCCCGGGCCAGGGCCTCGGCCACTTTCAGGCCGTCCACGCCGGCCGACAGGATGCCGCCGGCGTAACCCGCGCCTTCGCCCGCCGGGTACAGGCCGCGCGTGTTCGGGCTTTGCAGGCCTTCGTCGCGGTGAATGCGCAGCGGCGCAGAGGTGCGTGTTTCCACGCCGGTGAGCAGGGCGTCCGGCAGGTCGTAGCCGCGGATCTGGCGGCCGAAGGCGGGCAGGGCTTCGCGGATGGCCTCGATGGCGTAGGCCGGCAGCGAGGGCGCGAGGTCGGTGAGGTGCAGGCCGGGCTTGTAGGAGGGTTCGACCTCGCCCAGCGCGGTGCTGGGCCGCGCGGCGAGGAAGTCGCCCACGCGCTGGCCGGGCGCGCTGTAGTCGCTGCCGCCGAGTTCGTAGGCGCGGCTCTCCAGCTGGCGCTGCAGCACCACGCCGGCCAGTGGGTGGTGACGGCCTTGGGCGCGCAGGGTCTCGGCCTGGGCGGCGTAGCGCGCGCCGTCGGCTTCGCCGAAGGCGGCGGTCCACAGCGGCGTGTCCTGCGGAAAGCGCTGCGGGTAGTCGTTGGGCTCGATGCCGACCACCAGGCCCGAATTGGCGTTGCGCTCGGCGCGTGAGTATTGGCTCATGCCGTTGGTGACCACGCGCCCGGGCTCGGACGTGGCCGCCACCACCGTGCCGCCCGGGCACATGCAGAAGCTGTAGACCGCGCGGCCGTTTTTCGCGTGGTGCACGAGCTTGTAGTCGGCCGCGCCGAGCAGCGGGTGGCCGGCGTGGCGGCCCCAGCGGGCGCGGTCGATCAGGCTTTGCGGGTGTTCGATGCGGAAACCCACCGAGAAAGGCTTGGCTTCCATGGCCACGCCCTGGTCCCAGAGCCAGGCAAAGGTGTCGCGCGAGCTGTGGCCCAGCGCCAGCACCAAGCGCCGCGCGGGCAACTCCAGGTGCTCGTCCGTGTCGAGCCGGTGCACGCGCAGGGCGCGCACGCGCCGCGCGGCGCCATCGCCCTCGGTGACCAGGCCCGTGAGCTGGTGCTGGAAACGGATCTCGCCGCCCAGGGCGATGATTTTTTCGCGCATGGCCTCCACCACCTTCACGAGCTTGAAGGTGCCGATGTGCGGGTGCGCGGTGTAGAGGATTTCGCCCGGCGCGCCCGCGTCGACAAACTCGTTCATCACCTTGCGGCCGAAGAAACGCGGGTCTTTGATCTGGCTGTAGAGCTTGCCGTCGGAGAACAGGCCCGCGCCGCCTTCGCCGAACTGCACGTTGCTCTGCGGGTTCAGCACGCGGCGGCGCCACAGGCCCCAGGTGTCCCGGGTGCGCTCGCGCACGGGCTTGCCGCGCTCCAGCACGATGGGCCGCAAGCCCATCTGCGCCAGGGCGAGCGCCGCGAACAGACCGCAGGGGCCGAGGCCCACCACCACGGGGCGCTCGTCCCCGGTGCGCGGAAACCCCTCGGGCGCGTGGCCGGGCGCGGTCCACGACATGTCGGGCGTAGCACGCACATGCGGGTTTTGGGCGTGGCGCGACAGCAAACCCGGCTCCGCCGAGGCGTCGGCGAGGGCCACATCGACGATGTAGACCGCCAGCAGCTCGGCCTTGCGGGCGTCGAAGCTGCGCTTGAAGACCGTCAGCGCGGCGATGGCGGCGGGGTCGATGCCCAGGGCCTGCGCGGCCAGTCGGGTGAGCGCCTGCACCGGGTGCGGTGGCGGCGCGCGGTCGGCCTCGGTTTCGCTGGGCGCGTCGGCGGCGCGGCGCGCTTCGGCCGGCACCTCGGCCAGGGGGAGTTTGAGTTCGGCGATGCGGATCATGGGTCGTGGGGCTTGTGGCGATCAAGCAGACGAAGCCGCGCATTGTCCCCAATCCCGCGCCCGACCCGGTTTTGAATTGATCCGGGCAAAATAAAAATACCCGGGTATAATTTCGACCATGTCTGCAAAATCTCCCTCCCGGTGCACCGCCTTCCTGGGCGCGCGGCGCGTGGCTTTCGGCGCATGCGACGAGGTCGCCCGCGCCTTGGGCGCGCTGGACCTGTCGGCTGGTGGCCTGCTGGTGTTCGACGACGCCAGTGGTGCGCTCGTCGACTACCCTTTCCCGGCCCCGCCGCCCGATGCCCCTGTCGCCGCCGCGCCGCAGGTGGGCCGGCCGCGCCTGGGCGTGGTGGCGCGCGAGGTGACGCTGCTGCCCCGCCACTGGGACTGGCTGGCCCGCCAGCCCGGCGGCGCCTCGGCCGCGCTGCGCCGGCTGGTCGACGAAGCGCGTCGCGTGCACGCCGGCCGCGACGCGCGGCGCGAGGCCACCGAACGCGCCTACCGCTTCATGAGCGCCATCGCAGGCGGCTTTCCCGGCTTCGAGGAGGCCGCGCGCGCGCTGTTCGCGCACGACGCCGAGGCCTTCGCCCGCCAGATCGCGCCCTGGCCGCCGGACGTGCAGGCGCACGCCAGCTGGCTGGCGCGCGAGGCCTTCATGGCCACCGGCCCCGCCGATCCCGACGCCGACCCCAACGACTGATCCACCCTTTCCGGACCCTTCCCATGCCTCCCTCCACACAAGGCCCGCTCTGGCGGGTCTATCTCGTGTTCCTCGTGCCCATGGTGCTGTCCAACATCCTGCAAGGGCTGTCGGGCACGCTCAACGGCATCTTCATTGGGCAGATGCTCGGCACGCACGCGCTGGCGGCCGTCTCGGGCATGTTCCCCATCGTGTTCTTTTTCATCTCGCTGGTGATCGGCCTGGGCGCGGGCGCCTCGGTGCTGATCGGCCAAGCCTGGGGCGCGCGCGAGCCGCACAAGGTGAAGGCCATCGCCGGCACGGCGCTGATGCTGGGGGCGCTGATCGGTCTGGTGGCCGCCGCGCTGGGCGTGGCGTTCGCGCGGCCCGCCATGCAGGCCCTGGGCACGCCGCTGGACGTGTTGGACGACGCCGTGGCCTACGCGCGCGTGATGCTGCTGATCATGCCGCTGCTGCTGGTGTTCATCCTGTTCACGCAGCTGCTGCGCGGCATCAGCGACACGGTCTCGCCGCTGCTGGCGCTGCTGATGTCCACGGTGCTGGGGCTGTTGCTCACGCCGGCGCTCATCAAGGGCTGGCTGGGCCTGCCGCCGCTGGGCATTCAAAGCGCGGCCTACGCGGGCCTGGTGTCCTACGCGCTGGCGCTGGTGTTCCTGGGCTGGCGCCTGGCGCGCCAGGGCAGCGTGATGGCCTTCGACGCCGAGATGCGGGCCGCGCTGCGGCTGGACCGCGCCATCCTCGGCAAGGTGATGCGCATCGGCCTGCCCACGGGCGTGCAGATGGTGGTGATCTCCGTCTCGGAGCTGGTCATCCTGGCGCTGGTCAACGGCCACGGATCGCAGGCCACGGCGGCCTACGGCGCGGTCACGCAGGTGGTGAACTACGTGCAGTTCCCGGCGCTGTCCATCGCCATCACCACCTCCATCCTGGCGGCGCAGTCCATCGGTGCGGGCCGGGTCGACCGGCTCGGCGCCATCCTGCGCACCGGCTTGTGGCTCAACCTGGTGCTCACCGGCGCCTTGGTGCTGCTCGGCTACGGGCTGTCGCACCACCTGCTGGGGCTGTTTCTCACGCAGGCCGAGGTGCGGCTGCAGGCCGAGCACCTGCTGCACATCATGCTGTGGAGCATCCTGGTCTTTGGTTTCCAGGCCATCGTCGGCGGGTTGATGCGCGCCAGTGGCGTGGTGATGGTGCCCATGGCGATCTCCATCTTCTGCATCCTGGGCGTGCAGCTACCCGCCGCCTGGCTGCTGGACGCGCGGCTCGGCCTGCCGGGCATCTGGCTGGCTTTCCCCGTGGCCTACGTGGCGATGCTGCTGCTGCAGACGGCGTTCTACCGCTTTGTCTGGCGGCACCGCCGCATCGAGCGACTGATCTGAGGACGCGGGATAATCGCGTCCGTGAAGCGCGCCAGACCGCCGCTGGCACAAGACCCGAAAGGGTGTGCTGGAGGAACGTCCGGACTGCGCAGGGCAGCGTAGGAGGTAACACCTCTCCACCGACAAGCCCCGAGGGTTCGCCCGCGGGGCCCTAAGGTGAGGATCAGAGCAACAGAGACGAGTCGGTCCGGGGCAACCCGGACCGGGTGAAACGGGCAATCTCTACGCGCAGCAACACCAAATAGGCCAGCGTTGATGTGGCTCCGCGGAGCTGGCGGGTAGGTGGCATCGAGCCGTTCGGGTGACCGGCGGCCCAGAGGAATGGCGGTCACGTTCCGGGCAACCGGGGCGCACAGAATCCGGCGTACCGGCGCGCTTCACACTTTTCTTCCTGCCGTCATGTGCCGGCCGCGCCAGCGGCCAGGTACGGCGTTTGCCCTATCGGTCCCGGAGGGTTTTTGACCGAAAGGACCGCACATGACGCACCTCAGCAGAACCATGCTCGTTTCCCTGCTCGCGGCGGGGCTGGCCAGCGCCGCCTCCGCCCAGCAGGTCCAGTCCCCGTCCGACCCGAAGCTGTACGGCGAGATCGGCTTGTCGCAGCTGAAGATCACCGCCAAGGACGGCCCCCTGAGCGCCGAGGCCAAGCCCGGCCTGCTCACGGGCACGCTGGGCTACCGCCTGTGGCCGTTTCTGTCCGTCGAAGGCCATGTGGCCGGCGGCGTGATGAAGGACGAGATCAAGCTCAATGGCGTGAACACGGGCATCGATGCCAAGGTGCCCAGCACCTACGGCCTGTTCCTCAAGCCGACGCTGCCGCTGGGCGAGCGGGTCGAGCTGTTCGGGCGCGTGGGCGTGGCGCGGACCAAGCTGGAGCTGTCGGCGGGCGGCATCAACCGGGACGACACCGGCACCGACACGGCCTACGGCCTGGGGGTCAATGTCCACCTGAGCCCGGTGTCCTACCTGCAGGCCAACTGGATGAACTACCACGACAAGGACGGCGTCAAGGCCGAGGGCGTGGGCATCGTGTACGGCCGGCGCTTCTGAGCGCGCGGCGCAGGCCAGGCCGCCAGCGGCCTGGCCGCCGTCCTCAGGCGTTGAAGCCGCCCAGGGCGCGGATGCGCTCCACGTGGGCGAGCAGCGAGCGCCGCGCCACCGGCCACAGGCGCTCGGGCACGTCGTCGTAGGCCAGCGGCACCCAGTCGTCCAGGCCGCCGTCGGGGCGGACCTGCATGGCGCGCGCGATCTTGGCCTCGCGCGCGAGCCGGTGCGCCTTGAGCTGGTCGATGGCGCGCCGCGCGCCGCCCTCCACCGGCGCCGAGGGGTTGTCGGCCGTGCGCCGCAGGTCGCCCAGCACGTGGCCGTGCGCGGGCAGGATGAATTCGATGCCCTGTTCGTCGCACAGCGCGGCCAGGCGGTCCAGCGACGCCAGGTAGGCGCTCATGTCGCCGTCGGGCGGGTCGATCACCGTGGTGCTGCCATTGAGGATGTGGTCGCCCGAGAACAGCAGGCCGTCTTCCAGCAGCACCAGGCACAGGTGGTTGGCCGCGTGGCCGGGCGTGTGCACGGCCATCAGCGTGTGCGTGGTGCCGTCGGGCGCCTGCAGCGCCAGGCGCTCGCCGTCGGCCAGCGCGCGGTCGGGCGTGAAGCGGCTGTTCTCGCGTGCGGTGGCCGCGCTGGCCAGCCCGAGGATGGGTGGGCGCGTGGCGCCGGCCTGCACGCACAGGGTCTGCAGGCGCGCGGCGCCAGGCGAGTGGTCGGGGTGCGAGTGCGTGCAGACGATGGCGCGCAGGTCGGCGCCGCAGGCGCGCCACAGGCGTTCGATGTGCGCGCCGTCGTCCGGGCCCGGGTCGATGGCGATGTAGCCGCTGGCCGGGTCGCCCACGATGTAGCTGTTGGTGCCGGGGCCGGTCATGACGCCGCTGTTGGGCGCGGTCAGGCGCATCACCTGCTTGAGCAGCGGCACCGGCTGTTCGTGCTGCCAGTCCAGCGGGTGCACGATCTGGCCGTCGGGGCAGACCAGGGCCAGCTCACCGAAGGGCGGCTCGTGTTCCATGTGGCGCGACTCGCGGCCCCGGACCAGGCCGGCGCGCGGGCAGCTGGTCCACAGTGGTTCGTCGTGCGCGGCGCAGGCGTCCAGCACCGCTTGCACCGAGGCGTGGGCCTGCAGGCGCTCCAGCGTGCGGATGGTCGGGAAGATGATGAAAAACTGGCCGGCGGCGTGGCGCGCCAGCGCGTCGGCCGGGCGCACCCACAGGGGCTCGAACTGCTCGCTCTCGTCGGCCACGGGCTCCTGGCCCTCGGGCATGCGCGCGATGAGGAACGGCACATCGAAGCGGCGCGAGAGGTCGCGGTCGGTGATCCAGTGGGCGAGCACGAAGACCTCGTCGGCCGCCAGCTTGAGCCCGCGCGCGGTGCATTGCGGCGCGAAGGGGGCTTTTCGGTCGAGCGCGGCGATGTCCTCGGCCGTGGCCCAGCCGCCGTCGGCGCGGCGCGCGAGCAGCACGCCCAACTCCTCGAAGCTCTCGCGGATGGCGGCGATGGCCTGGGTCAGGCGCAGGTCGGTCTGTGTGGGGCGGCGCGCGGCGGCGCCGAAGGCCTGGGCGTCGGCGGCGTCGATGCCGCCACCCGGGAACACGTAGGCGCCGGGCGCGAAGCTGGCCGTCATGGAGCGGCGGGTCATCAGAACCTCGACACCATCGGGTCCGTCGCGCAGCAGCAGCACGGTGGCGGCGGGGCGCAGCGGCGCGGCAGGGCGGGGCGGGTGCAGGAGTTGGGTGGGGCGGACCATGGCGGGATTGTGGGGGAGGGCGGCACGGTCTTGCGTCGTGCGCGCGTCAGGGGCCGCGGGCAACGCGGATAATCCGCCTCCATGCGGATCCGCTTCACCAAGATGCAAGGCGCG
>NZ_MKSS01000231.1:4800-10211 GCF_001897365.1 Hydrogenophaga sp. 70-12 | reverse complement strand
CGTTGCCTTGCACGGGGTTGAGCACGTCCTCGACCTTGAGGCCGTTGCTGATGCAGGAGTTGAAGTCGTCCAGGCCGTAGGCGGGCGAGGAGTGCACGATGCCCGTGCCGTCGCTGTCGCTCACATAGTCGGCCAGGTACACGGGCGACAGGCGCCGGTAGCCCTTGTCCGCCTCGTACAGCGGGTGGCGGAAGTTCAGGCCGCCCAGTTGTTCCCCCTTGGTGACGGCCAGGACCGTGCCTTCCAGCCCGAAGCGCTCCAGGCACTTCTCGACCAGGGTTTCGGCCAGCACCAGGCAGCCCTTGGGCGTGTCGACCAAGGCATAGCTGAGCTCGGGGTGGGCGTTGAGCGCCTGGTTGGCCGGGATGGTCCAGGCGGTGGTGGTCCAGATGACGGCGAAGCCGCTTTTGCCGGGCGGCAGGGCGGCCAGGCCGAAGGCGGCGGCCAACTGGCCGGCGTCGTCGGTCTCGAAGGCCACGTCCAGCGTGTCGCTCTGCTTGTCGGCGTACTCGATCTCGAATTCGGCGAGCGAGCTGCCGCAGTCGAAGCACCAGTACACGGGCTTGAGGCCCCGGTAGACGAAGCCGCGCTCGATCACGCGCTTGAAGGCGCGGATTTCGCCGGCCTCGTTGGCCGGGGCCATGGTGAGGTAGGGGCGCTCCCAGTCGCCCAGGATGCCCAGGCGCTTGAAGTCAGCGCGCTGCTGGTCGATCTGCTCGGTGGCGTAGGCGCGGCTCTTGGCCTGCATCTCGTCGCGGCTGAGGTGGCGGCCGTGCTTCTTCTCGATCGCGTTCTCGATCGGCAGGCCGTGGCAGTCCCAGCCCGGGATGTACTGCGCGTCAAAGCCGGCCAGCTGGCGGCTCTTCACGATCATGTCCTTGAGCACCTTGTTGACGGCGTGGCCCATGTGGATCTGGCCGTTGGCGTAGGGCGGGCCGTCGTGCAGCACGAACAGCGGGGCGCCGCGGCGTGCGTCGCGCAGGCGCTGGTACAGGCCCTCGTCGTTCCACTGCTTGACCCAGCCCGGCTCGCGCTTGGGCAGGTCGCCGCGCATGGGGAAGGGCGTGTCCAGCAGGTTGACGGGGTAGGCGTTCTTCGTCTCGGACATGGTGTGTGGCGTGATCGCAGGGGCCAAGCTCGGCCCACGGGGCGTGGGCGGGAAAAGGGAGACGACGGGCGCGTGCCCCGAGCCTGTGGAAGGGCAACCACCGCCAGGGGGCGGTCGTCAAATTCGGTCGCGTGTGGTCTGCCGGTGGGTGCGACCGTGCATGGCCTCGAAGAACGCGCGGGCGTCGGCGACGTCCTTGGCGATGCCTTGCGTGAGGGCATCGAGGCTGTCGTACTTCAGCTCGTCGTGCAGTTTGTGCAGCAGTTCCACGCGCACGATTTTACCGTAGGCCTCCCCGCCGGGCAGGCGCTGGGACAAGGCCGCGGGCCAGTCCAGGCAATGGGTTTCCAGCAGCACACGCCCGCCGTTGACGTCGTTCGGGTCCAGCGAGGGCCGCACGCCCAGGTTGGCCACGCCGCGCAGGGGCTCGTCCCACAGGCCGTGCACCAGCACCGCGAAGATGCCGCTGGCGGCCGGCTTCCAGTGCGCGAAGCGCAGGTTGAGGGTGCGAAAGCCGTCGTGGCGGCCTGGGGCTGACTCGGCCAGCGCCCGGCCCAGCTGGCGCCCATGCACCACGTGTCCGCTGATGGCGTAGGGCCGGCCCAACAGGGCGGCGGCGTCGTCCAGGCGGCCTTCGGCCAAGGCCTCGCGCACGGCCGAGCTGGACACGCGCAGGCCGTGCACCTCGTAGCTCTGCATGCGCGCCACGTCGAAGCCCTGGCGCGCGCCGGCCGCGTCGAGCATGGCGTAGTCGCCCGCGCGCTGGGCCCCGAAGCGGAAGTCGTCGCCCACCAGCACGTAGCGCACGCCCAGGGCTCCGACCAGGGTGTCCTCGATGAAGGAGGCGGCGGTCTGCGAGGCCAGGCGCTCGTTGAAGGGCAGGATCACGCAGCGGTCCACCCCGCAGCGCTGCAGCTCCTCCAGCTTGTCGCGCAGGGTGGCGATGCGCGCGGGCGCCAGCTCGGGCTTGCGGTGGCGGGCGGCGAAGTAGTCGCGCGGGTGCGGCTCGAAGGTCATCACGCAGCTGGGCACGCCGCGGTGGCGGGCCTCGTTGCGCAGCAGCGCCAGCATGGCCTGGTGGCCACGGTGCACGCCGTCGAAGTTGCCGATGGTGAGGGCGCAGCCGCGCACGCCGTCGGGCGTGCCGTGGGGGCGGTTCCAGAGGCCGCGGAGGATTTGCATGGGGAAGGGCGGGGCGGGAAGGTTTGTCACATCGCGGGGGCTTGTCCCGCATGGACGCGGATTCGTCGTCGAAGGTTGTTATATTGGCACACGAAAACGCAGGCCCCGGGCTCCATGCGGGTTCCGGGTCTTTCCGGTGTCTTGACGCACGAAGGAGCCCGTTTTGAAGGTCTTGAAACTCTCGGCGCAGGGACTGCCCCAGTCCTGGATCAGCCTCGAAGAAGCCGTGTTGCACTACGCGGCCGAGGAGGTGCGCTGGGAGGCGGGTGCCGAGATCGCGGTGTTCCACGGCGGCCACAACGCCGTCACGGGCCTGCAGTCGGTGATCACGGTCAATTCGATCATCGGCACCCAGGGCGTGCCGCGCATCAACCCCTTCGAGCTGCGGCCCACGCTCACGAACCAGAAGCTGTTCTCGCGCGACCGCAACGTCTGCGCCTATTGCGGCCACCATTTCCACGAGGAAGACCTGACGCGCGAGCACATCGTGCCCTTCGGCCAGAACGGGCGCGACACCTGGATGAACGTGGTGACGGCCTGCAAGTCGTGCAACCACCGCAAGGGCAACCGCACGCCCGAGCAGGCGCACATGCCGCTGCTGTATACGCCCTACGTGCCCAGCCTGTGGGAGGACTTCATCCTGCGCAACCGCCGCATCCTGGCGGACCAGATGGAGTTCCTGATGGCGCACCTGCCGAAGTCGTCGCGCCTGCATGCCTGACCCAGAAACGCCGCGGAACCGGCGTTGCCGGGCCGCTGGCGTTGCCCCCTTGAGGGGGTGACGCGCCGCAGGCGCGGCGCGGGGTCAGGCGAACACGCCAGCGGTGTCCTGCATGCGCCCGGACACCTCGCCCAGGTGGTGCAGGGTGTCGCCGAACGTCATTTCCAGCTGGGTGAGCTTCTTGAAGTAGTGGCTGCCAATGTACTCGTCGGTCACGCCGATGCCGCCGTGCAGCTGCACCGATTGCTGGCCGATGAAGCGCATGGCGTTGCCCAGCTGCACCTTGGCGCGGGCCATGGCGGCGCGGCGCTCGGCCGCGGGGGCGTTGAGCTTCAGGCTGGCGTAGTAGCTCATGGAGCGCGCCAGCTCCAGCTGCATCTTCATGTCGGCCACGCGGTGGCGCAGGGCCTGGAAGCTGGCGATGGCCACGCCGAACTGCTTGCGCGTGTTCATGTAGTCCACCGTGAGCGCCAGCGTCTGCTCCATCACCCCCACGCCCTCGGCGCAGGTGGCGGCGATGCCCACGTCCACCGCGTGCTCCAGCGCGGCCTGACCATTGGCGGTGACCAGCACGGCCGGGGCCTTGTCCAGCGCCAGGTCGCCGGCGCGGCTGCCGTCCTGCGTGGGATAGCCGGTGGTCTTCACGCCGCTGGCGTCGGCCTCCACCAGGAGCAGGGCGGGTTGGCCATTGGCCACGGCGGGCACCAGGAAGGCGTCGGCGCGGTCGGCCGCCGCCACGAGGTGCTTGTTGCCGGACACGGTCCAGGCGCCGCCCGCCTGGCTGGCGGTGGCGGCGAGGCGGTCGAGCCGGTAGCGCGCGCCGCGCTCCTGCAGGGCCAGCACCACCAGGGCCTCGCCGCTGGCGATGCGGGACAGCCAGCCGGCCTTCACGTCGTCCGCGCCATAGGCGCCGATGACGCCGCTGACGAGCAGGGTCTGCGCGAGCGGCTGGAGCACCAGGCCGCGGCCCAGCTCCTCCATCACCACCATGGCCTCGACCGGGCCCATGCCCAGGCCGCCGTTGGTTTCATCGACCAGCAGGCCGGTCAGGCCCAGGTCGGCGAGTTCCTGGTAGACGCCGCGGTCGAATCCGCCGGCTTGCACGATGGCGCGCCGGCGCTCGAAGCTGTAGGCCTTCTCCACCCACTTCTGCACGGCGTCGCGCAGCGCGACCTGGTCGTCGGAAAAATCGAAGTCCATTCTTGTCTCCTCAGCCCAGCACGGTCTGCGCCACGATGTTGCGTTGCACCTCGTTGGAGCCGCCGTAGATCGTGGTCTTGCGCATGTTGAAGTACGTGGAGGCGAGCGGCGCGTTGGCCAGCACGCCGCCGGGAAAGTCGCCCTGCCAGCCGGCTTCCATGGCCTCCTCGATGAAAGGCAGGCTGTAGGGGCCGGCGGCGAGCATCATGAGCTCGCTGTAGCGCTGCTGGATTTCGCTGCCGCGGATCTTGAGCAGGCCGGCGATGTCCAGCGAGTTCTTGCCCGACTTCTCGGCCGAGAGCACGCGCAGCACCAGCATCTCCAGTGCCACCACGTCCACCTCGAGCAGCGCGATCTGGTCGCGAAATCGGGTGTCGTCCCACACGCCCTCGGTCTTGGCGATGCGCTTGAGGCGCTCCAGCTCGCGCTTGGCGCGGTTCACGTCGGCGATGTTGGTGCGCTCGTGGCTGAGCAGGTGCTTGGCGTAGGTCCAGCCCTTGTTCTCCTCGCCGATCAGGTTCTCGGCCGGCACCTCGACGTTGTCGAAGAAGACCTCGTTGACCTCGCATTCGCCGTCCAGCAGCTTGATGGGGCGCACCGAGACACCCTTGGACTTCATGTCCAGCAGCAGAAAGGAGATGCCGGTCTGCGGTTTGCCCTCGGTGCTGGTGCGCACGAGGTTGAACATCCAGTCGCCATACTGGCCCAGCGTGGTCCAGGTCTTCTGGCCGTTGACGATGTATTTGTCGCCCTTGCGCTCGGCGCGCGTCTTGAGCGAGGCCAGGTCCGAGCCCGAGCCCGGCTCGCTGTAGCCCTGGCTCCACCAGACCTCGCCGCTGGCGATGCCGGGCAGGAAGCGTTCTTGCTGTTCCTTGTTGCCGAAGGCCATGATGACCGGCGCCACCATCACCGGCCCGAAGGGCACGATGCGCGGCGCGCCGGCCAGGGCGCATTCCTCCTCGAACAGGTGCTTTTGCACCGCGCTCCAGCCCGGGCCGCCGAACTGTTGGGGCCAGCCGTAGCCCAGCCAGCCCTTCTTGCCCAGGATCTTCGCCCAGCGCTGCATGTCGTCGCGCGTCAGGCGCAGGGCGTTGTGCACCTTGTGGCTGATCTCGGCGGGCAGGTTGGCGCGCACCCAGGCGCGTATCTCGTCGCGAAACGCCTGCTCCTCAGGCGTGAAGGCCAGATCCATCGTGTGTC
>NZ_MKSS01000231.1:0-4777 GCF_001897365.1 Hydrogenophaga sp. 70-12 | reverse complement strand
CGGGTTGCGTGTGAATCGAGTTTCGCACGACCGTTCGTTTTTTGCGTGTCGAGGCGGCGACAAGCCGCCGGCCTGCCTCATTACACTCCCGCCCCATGCCAGCGCGCCCAGCCCGTCCGATTGTCATCCTCATCTCGGGCAGCGGCTCGAACATGGCCGCCCTGGTGGAGGCGTCGGCGCGGGATCGCTGGGGCGAGCGCTTTGGCGCGGGCGTGGTGGCGGTGCTGAGCAACCGGCCCGACGCCGCCGGCCTGGCCTGGGCCCGCGAACGCGGGCTGGCCACCGCGGTGGTCGACCACCAGCGGCACGCCGACCGCGAGGCCTTCGACGCCGCGCTCATGGCCACCATAGACGCCCACGCGCCCGCGCTGGTGCTGCTGGCGGGCTTCATGCGCATCCTCACGCCGGGCTTCGTGCGCCACTACGAGGGCCGGCTGCTCAACATCCACCCCAGCCTGTTGCCGGCCTTCCCCGGCCTGAAGACGCACCAGCGCGCCATCGAGATGGGCTGCCGCGTGGCCGGCGCCACGGTGCACCGCGTCACCGGCGAGCTCGACCATGGCGAGATCCTGGCGCAGGCGGTGGTGCCCGTGCTGCCCGGCGACACGGCCGAGGCGCTGGCGGCGAGGGTGCTCACGCAGGAGCACCTGATCTACCCGCGCGCCGTGGAGCGCTGCCTGGCGGGCGGCTGAGGGCCCGCCGGGGCGGTTCAGCGCCCGCTCAGCGCGAGCTTGGCCGCCATCAGCGCGAAGGCGGCCGAGAAGCCGCGGCGCAGCGCGTCCTGCGTGCGCCGCGAGGCCAGCACGCGCTGGCGGAAGGCGTCGGCGAGCGCACCGTAGGCCACGAACACGGCCAGTGTCATGAGCATGAAGACCGCGCTCAACACGGCGAACTGCCGCATGGGCGCCGGGTTGGCCGGGTCCATGAACTGGGGCAGGAAGGCGAAGAAGAACAAGGTCAGCTTGGGGTTGAGCGCGTTGACCAGCACCGCCTTGACGACCAGGCGCAGCGGCGACTGCGGGGGCGTGCCCGGGGCCGCGGCGGCGAAGGCCGAGCGGTCGCGCCAGGTCATCCAGGCGAGGAACAGCAGGTAGAGCACGCCAGCCAGCTTCAGCAACTGGAAGGCCAGGGCGCCCGCGTGCATCACGGCGGCCAGGCCCAGCGCGGTGGCGGCCATGTGCGGCAGGATGCCCAGGGTGCAGCCCAGCGAGGCATAGGCGCTGGCGAGCCGCCCCTGAGACAGGCCCGTGGAGACGGTGAACAGCACGCCCGCGCCGGGCGTGACCACCACGACGGCGGAGGTGAGGAGGAATTCGAGGCTGGGCATGCGGCGCTCCGGGTGTCGACAGGGCGGCCCGATGAACCGGGCCCTGGGCGAATCCTGGCGCGCCGCGCGCGGGCCGTCTTGAACGTTATTGCAGCCAGGCGCGGCGCCAGGCGCCGGGGGTGAAGCCGAAGCAGCGCACGAAGTGGCGGTTCAGGTGGCTTTGGTCGGCGAAGCCGCAGGCCAGGGCGGCCTCGCTCAGGGGCGTGCCGGCGGCGATCAGCGCCCGCGCACGGCCCAGCCGCTGCTGCAGCAGCCAGGCCAAGGGCGGCAGACCGTGCGCGCGCGCGAACTGGCGCACGAGCTGGAAGCGCGACAGGCCGGCCAGGCCGGCCAACTCGTCCAGGCCGGGCGCTCGCTCCAGGCCGTCGAGCAGGCGCTCGCGCGCCCGGGCCAGGCCCAGGGTGTCGAGGCCGGATTCGCCCGGCTGGCGGTTGCCGTGGCGCTGGGCCAGCAGGCCGCAGGCGCTGGTCAGGGCCTCGTCCCAGAGCGCGTGATCCGCGGCAGGGGCGCTGCCGTCCCAGCAGAGGAACAGGCGGTGGATGGCTCCGTGCAGGAGGGGGTCGTCGAACACCGGCTGGGTGATCTCGTGGCCGGGCCGCAGGTCGGACAGCGCGGCCATGGCCTCGGGGCTGACGTGCACCATGCGCCAGCGGCGCGCCTGTTCGCCGATGGGCAGGCCGTCGTGCACCTCGCCGGGGTTGGTGGCGATCAGCTTGCCGGCGGTCGCGAGCACCGGGCCGCGGCCGCTGGCGGACCGGTGGGCGCCTTCGTCCATCACGCCGAAGCCGAAGCTGTCGTGCCAGTGCCGGCCGAAGCCGCGGGCGCTGTGCGTCAGCACGGCGTGCACGCCGGCCATGGGGCCGGGCCGAACCTGGACGTGATGGATGGGCGCCGTCACATGGACTTGTGGAAGACCAGCCCCGCGTGCTCGCGCATGGCGTGGAACCTGATTTTCGGCCAGTTGGCCTCGACCGCGCGCAACGTCGCCATGTGGTCCAGCAGCACGGTGGGCGCGTCCACCGCGTCCAGCGCGACGCGGTGGGCGTTGGCGTCGATGAAGCGCTTGAGCTCCTGCTCGCCGCCGTCCTCGGGCGCGCAGGTCACCCAGCGCGCCACGTTGTACGAGCTGCCGGTGATGCGCGCCTTGACGCCGTACTCGTGCTCCAGGCGGTGGGCCACCACCTCGAACTGCAGCTGGCCCACGGCGCCCAGCAGCAGCACGCTGCCGGCCACCGGGCGGAAGACCTGGATCGCGCCTTCCTCGCCAAGCTGGGTGAGGCCGGCGCGCAGCTGCTTGCTGCGCAGCGGATCGGCCACCTCCACGCTGCGGATGATCTCGGGCGCGAAGAAGGGCAGGCCGGTGAACTGCAGCGCCTCGCCCTCGGTCAGGGTGTCGCCCAGCTGCAGCACGCCGTGGTTGGGGATGCCGATGATGTCGCCCGCGAAGGCCTCGTCGAGCAGCTCGCGGCGCTGCGACAGGAAGCTCACCACCGTGTTGGGGCGCAGCTCCTTGCCGCTGCGCACCACCTTCAGGCGCATGCCGCGCTCGAAGTGGCCGCTGGCCACGCGCACGAAGGCGATGCGGTCGCGGTGCGCCGGGTCCATGTTGGCCTGGATCTTGAAGACCACGCCGCTGAACTTGCGCTCCTCGGGCTCGACGGTGCGCTGGATCGCCGGCCGCGGTCCGGGCGGCGGCGCCAGGTCCACCAGCGCGTCCAGCACCTCGCGCACGCCAAAGTTGTTGACGGCCGAGCCGAACAGCATGGGCGTCTGATGCCCGCCCAGGAAGGCCTGCTCGTCGAAGGCGGGCGAGGCGCCCGCCACCAGTTCCAGCTCGTCCTTGGCCTGGGCGAACTCGCTGCCGAAGCGCGTGGCGCTCTCGGGGTTGTCCAGGCCGGCCAGCACCTCTTCCTCGCCGCCGCGCTTGTCGTCGCCGGCGGCGAAGACGCGCATCTGCTCGGCGCGGCGGTCGTACACGCCACGGAAGGTCTTGCCCATGCCCACGGGCCAGGTGAAGGGCACCACCGTCATGCCCAGCTCGCGCTCGATCTCGTCCATCAGGTCCAGCGGCTGCTGCACCTCGCGGTCCATCTTGTTGACGAAGGTGATGATGGGCGTGTTGCGGGCGCGACAGACCTGCAGCAGCCGGCGCGTCTGCGGCTCCACGCCGTTGGCCGCGTCGATCACCATCAGCGCCGCGTCCACAGCGGTCAGCACCCGGTAGGTGTCCTCAGAGAAGTCCTGGTGGCCGGGGGTGTCCAGCAGGTTGATGACGCAGTCGCGGTATTCCATCTGCATCACGCTGGAGGCCACCGAGATGCCGCGCTGCTTTTCGATCTCCATCCAGTCGCTGGTGGCGTGGCGCGCGGCCTTGCGCGCCTTCACGCTGCCGGCGATGTTGATCGCGCCCGAGAAGAGCAGCAGCTTTTCGGTGAGCGTGGTCTTGCCCGCGTCGGGGTGGGAAATGATGGCGAAGGTGCGGCGCCGGCGCACCTGGTCCTGGATTTCAGACATAGCCCTCGATTATCCCAGTGGGACAATACCGCCCCCATGCACCCCAAAGCCCTGCTCGACGAATGCACCGCCCTGGTCGAGGCCGTGTTCCGTTTTGACCACCCCGCCGACGCCGTCGTCGCCCGCCATTTCCGCGAGAACAAGTCGCTGGGCCCGCGCGAGCGTGCCACCCTGTCCGATACCGTTTACGCCGCGCTGCGTGAGCGCCTCAAGTTCGAATGGCTGGCTCGGTCGGGCAGTGGCTCCAAGTGGCGCCGCCTGGCCATCCTGGGCTTCTCGGGCGACCGCGATTTCCTCAAGAGCGCGCTGAGCGAGCCGGAAAAGGTCTGGTTGGACGCCTGCGCCCAGGTGCGCGAGGACGAATGGCTGGCGCCGCACCGCCACAACCTGCCGCAGTGGCTGGCCGACGCCCTGCGCGCGCAGGTGGGCGAGGGCTTCGACGAGCTGGCCGCGAGCCTGCTGCAGCCGGCGCCGCTGGACCTGCGGGTCAACGCCCTGAAGGCCAAGCGCGAGGCGGCGCTCGCCGCGCTGCGCGCCGCGGGCCTGAAGGCCGAGCCCACGGCGCATTCGCCCTGGGGCATCCGCCTGCAGGGCAAGCCCTCGCTGGCCCGGCTGCCGGCCTTCGTGAACGGCGAACTCGAGGTGCAGGACGAAGGCTCGCAGTTGCTCGCGCTGCTGCTCGACGCCAGGCGCGGCGAGATGGTGGTGGACTTCTGCGCCGGCGCCGGCGGCAAGACCCTGGCCATCGGGGCGACCATGCGCAACACCGGTCGCCTCTACGCCTTCGACACCTCGGCCCATCGGCTCGACGCGCTCAAGCCGCGCCTGGCGCGCAGCGGCCTGTCCAACGTGCACCCCGTGGCCATCGCGCACGAGCGCGACGAGCGCATCAAGCGCCTGGCCGGCAAGATCGATCGGGTGCTGGTCGACGCGCCG
>NZ_MKSS01000230.1:0-1889 GCF_001897365.1 Hydrogenophaga sp. 70-12 | reverse complement strand
CCTCTGATTCGCTCGAATCAGCCTCCCATCCGGCGCCTACTACCTATTCGGTACACCGATGAAGTGGTGGGTCAATTTGTGTCTTTTTGTACGAAGAATACCGTTCGTCGGCAAAAAATGCCGTGCGTTTCCGCGCACTTCCGCACATCGCCGATTTTGAACAGCCGATCAACTGTGCCGCTTTTCACGCTTTCACCCCCCCTAAAGTCATTCGCAGTGGCGTCGAGAAACAAGGCAATGGGGCCAAAAACGTGAGGCACTTCACGATCGGACTGCAGAACCCCAAACATTCGTATTAACGCTTTTGGCTGAAATTCGCCAGGCGTCGGAACTTTCAATTCAACTCATTGCGAACGCCAACCATCATGGAAATCGAATTGGTTAATCCCCGCCAGAAACGGCAGTTGTCCCGCCCGGTGTTGGCGGCCCTGTTCACCTGCGTGGCCTTGGCCGCCTGTGGTGGTGGTGGCGGTGGGGGTAGCGAAGGCGCCTCCGCGGCGCCCGTGGACAACGCGGCCAGCGCGGCGCCCCCGCCGCCCGCCAACGGCGGCTCGCCCACCCAAGCCGAGATGGACGCGGCGGCGGCCCGTGGCTGGTCCTGGAACAGCTTCAAGAAGTTCTGGGAATCGATCAAGTCGCCTGCTCCAGCACCTGCCCCCGCTCCGGCGCCTGCCCCCGCTCCGGCACCTGCCCCCGCTCCGGCACCTGCCCCCGCGCCGGCGCCTGCCCCCGCGCCGGCACCTGCTCCCGCACCGGCGCCTGCCCCCGCTCCGGCACCTGCCCCCGCGCCGGCGCCTGCCCCCGCGCCTGCCCCCGCTCCCGCCCCGGCGGTCGGCATCGGCGGCCTGGCCTGCGCCGCGGGCGCCATCACCTGCGTGGAGGTGAGCTCCGGCAGCGCCCAGACCAACCTGCCCATCACCTTCGGCCAGCCCTTCCGCAGCGGCGACCTTTCCACCAGCCAGGGCCTCAGCGCCCAGGACAGCGCCGGCAACACCGTGCCCGTGCAGATGGATGAGGTGTCCACCCATGCCAACGGCTCCGTGCGTTTCGCTGTGCTCAGCGCCAGCGTCCCCAGCCTGCCAGCCAACACCGCGCGCCTGATCAATTTCTACCCCGCCGCCAAGACCAGCCCCAGCGTCTCGGTGCCAGCCGATCCGGCCTGGAACCTGCAGGTCACGGCCAAGCTCGCCGACGGCAGCACCCTGGTGGCCAACCCGCAGCAGCAGCTCAAGCAGCAGATCGCCAGTGGCACCAACCGCCGCCTGTACGGCCCGGTGGCCAGCGAATTCACCGTGGTCGCGCCCATGGTCAACCAGGCCACCGGCGCCGCCCACCCGCACCTGGTCGCACGCCTGCACACCCGCCTGTACCAGAGCGGCCAGATCCGCACCGACGTGGTGATGGAGAACAACTGGGCGCTCAAGGCCTCGCCGTCTGACCTGAGCTACTCGTTGACCGTCACGGCCAACGGCCAGACGCTGCTGTCGCAGCCCTCGTTCACGCACCACCACCATGCGCGCTGGCACAAGGTGGTGTGGAACAACGGCGCCGCACCGAACGTTCGCCTGCGCCACAACATGCGCTACTTCCTGGATAGCCGCGCCACCTGGAACTACAACCTGGGCCTGACGATTCCTGAAACCGTGCTCGCCGCCGAGGCGAGCAACCTGGCCAAGACCAACACCGGCCCCATGGGCACGGCCATGCTGACCACCAACATGCCGGGCACCGGCGGCCGGGCGGAGATCGCCCCCGTGCCGCGCTGGACGGCGATGTACCTGGTCAGCCAGGACGACCGCGCCCGCGCCTCCATGCTGGCCAACGCCGACGCCGCCGCCAGCGCCCCCGTGCACTACCGCGACGAGGCCACCGACCAGCCCATCAGCGTG
>NZ_MKSS01000229.1:0-10147 GCF_001897365.1 Hydrogenophaga sp. 70-12 | reverse complement strand
TAGTAGCCGCCCATGATGCCCTGCAGCTCGGGGAACTCGCCCACCATGTCGGTCAGCAGGTCGGTCTTGGCCAGGCGCGCGGCGGTGTCGGCCTGCTGGGCGAGCACCTCGCCACCGAGCCGTTGGCCAATGGCCTTGGCGATGGCGCGCACGCGCTCCACGCGCTCGCCCTGCGTGCCGAGCTGGTTGTGGTAGACCACCTTGCCCAGGCCCTCGACGCGCGACGCCAGCGTCTTCTTGCGGTCCTGGTCGAAGAAGAACTTGGCGTCGGCCAGGCGCGGGCGCACCACGCGCTCGTTGCCGCCGATGACCGCGCTGGCGTCGGCCGGGCGGATGTTGCTGACCACCAGGAACTGGTTCGTGAGCCGGCCTTGCGCGTCGAGCAGGGGGAAGTACTTCTGGTTGGCCTTCATCGTGAGGATGAGGCACTCCTGCGGCACGTCGAGGAACTGCTTCTCGAATTCGCAGATGAGCACGTTCGGGCGCTCGACCAGCGCGGTCACCTCGTCGAGCAGGGCCTCGTCCTCGATCGGGCGGCAGCCGCCGCCCACGCGCGCGGCGGCCTCGGCGAGCTGGCGCGCGATGTCGGCACGGCGCTCGGCGAAGGAGGCGATGACGGCGCCGTCCTGGGCGAGCGTGTCGGCGTAGGCATCGGCGTGGGCGATGGGCACGGGATCGACGCGGGCCTCGAAGCGGTGGCCGTGCGTGGCATTGCCGGCCTTCAGGCCCAGCGCCTTCACGGGCACCACCTCGGCCCCGTGCAGTGCCACCAGACCGTGCGCGGGGCGCACGAACTGCACGCTGTCCCAGCCCGGCAGGGCGCAGCCGGACTCGAGCTGGTAGGTCATGACCTTGGGAATGGGCAGTTGCGCGATGGCCTCGTCGAGCGCCTTCTGCAGGCCCGCGGCGAGATCGGCGCCGGGCGCCACGCTGTCGAAGAACAGGGCCTCGGCCTTGCCGTCCATGGCGCGGCGCAGGCCGGCCACGGCCGAGGCGTCGGCGCCCAGGCCGGCCAGGCGCTTGAGCAGCGCCGGCGTGGGCTGGCCGCTGGCGTCCAGCCCCACCGAGACCGGCATGAGCTTTTGCGAGACGGGCTTGTCGGCGGCGCGCGCGAGCACGCCCGTGAGGTGCGCGGCCAGGCGGCGCGGCGAGGCGAAGGGCGTCACGGTGGCGTCGGCCGGCGCCAGGCCGTGCGCCTTGAGGCCGTGGGCCAGGCCGGTGGCGAAGGCCTCGCCGAGCTTCTTCAGCGCCTTCGGCGGCAGTTCCTCGACAAACAGTTCGACGAGCAGGTTCTGTGCGGACATCGTTGTTCTTCTCTTCCCGGCTCAGGCGGCCTTTTTCTCGATCTGCGCCACCCACTCGCGCGGCGCCATGGGGAAGCCCAGGCGTTCGCGGCTTTCGTAGTAGCTCTGGGCCACGCTGCGCGCGAGGTTGCGGATGCGGCCGATGTAGGCGGCGCGTTCGGTCACGCTGATCGCGCCGCGCGCGTCCAGCAGGTTGAAGCTGTGCGCGCACTTGAGCACCTGCTCGTAGGCCGGCAGCGCGAGCCGCTCGGCCATCAGGTGCTTGGCCTGCTTTTCGTGCGCGGCGAAGGCGGTGAACAGGAAATCGGCGTCGCTGTGCTCGAAGTTGTAGGTGGACTGCTCCACCTCGTTCTGCTTGTAGACGTCGCCGTAGCTCAGGCCCTCGGTCCAGGTGAGGTTGTAGACGTTGTCCACGCCCTGCAGGTACATGGCCAGGCGCTCCAGGCCGTAGGTGATCTCGCCGGTGGCGGGGCGGCAGTCGATGCCGCCGACCTGCTGGAAGTAGGTGAACTGCGTCACCTCCATGCCGTTGAGCCAGACCTCCCAGCCCAGGCCCCAGGCGCCCAGCGTGGGGTTTTCCCAGTCGTCCTCGACGAAGCGGATGTCGTTCTTCTTGAGGTCGAAACCCAGGGCCTCGAGCGAGCCCAGGTAGAGCTCCAGGATGTTGGCCGGCGCCGGCTTGAGCACCACCTGGTATTGGTAGTAGTGCTGCAGGCGGTTGGGGTTCTCGCCGTAGCGGCCGTCCTTGGGGCGGCGGCTGGGCTGCACGTAGGCGGCCTTCCAGGGTTCGGGGCCGATGGCCCGCAGGAAGGTGGCGGTGTGGCTGGTGCCGGCGCCTACCTCCATGTCGTAGGGCTGCAGCAGCGCGCAGCCCTGGTTGGCCCAGTACGTCTGCAGCGTGAGGATGATTTGCTGGAAGGTCAACATGCGCGTGAGGCCCGCGCGTGGGCGGGCCGGCGGAAAGGGAGAGGTCTTGTTGGGGGGTGCGCGGTGCGCCGCCCAGGCGGGCCACCGGCGGAATGCGCGATTTTACGGGCCGGGGGTCGATCCGGCCGGGCTCAGCGCCGCCGCGTGCGGCCGCCCCGGCGGCCCAGGTGGCGCAGCGAGGCGATGACCAGCAGCAGCGCGCCGCAGACCACCCATAGCGGCATCAGGCCCCAGCGCGCGGCCCATTGCGCATAGGGCGTGAGGCCGCTGCGACCCTCCACCGTGGCCTCCAGCCGGCCGCGCTCCAGGCGCGGCAGCAGCTGCGTGACCACGCCGCGGTGGTCGATGGCGGCGGTGGCGCCGGTGTTGGTGGCGCGCAGCATCGGCCGGCCGAACTCCAGCGCGCGCAGGCGCGAGATCTGCAGGTGCTGGTCGATGGCGATGGAGTCGCCGAACCAGGCGATGTTGCTGAGGTTCACCAGCACGGTGGGCGCGCCTTCGGCGGTGGCGAAGCCGGCGGCGATCTCCTCGCCGAACAGGTCCTCGTAGCAGATGTTGGGTGCGATGCGCTGGCCCGCCCAGGTCCAGGGCGCCTGGGGCAGCGCGCCGCGCGCGAAGTCGCCCAGGGGGATGTTCATCATCTGCGTGAACCAGCGGAAGAAGGGCGGGATGAACTCGCCGAAGGGCACCAGGTGGTGCTTGTCGTAGCGGTGCACCTCGGGCGACTGGGCGTTGGCCAGGGCGCGGCGCGCGGCGGCGGGGGTGAAACCCCAGGTGGAATTGGTGTAGCCGGTCTCCAGGCTGCCCAGGGGCAGGCCGGTGAGCACGGCGGCGGCCTGCGGGCCGGTCTGCGCGGCGATGGGCTGCAGCAGCGGCTGCCAGAAGGCGGCGCCCAGCTGCTCGGGCAGCAGGGGCACGGCGGTTTCCGGCGCCACGATGAGCTGGGGCCCGTCGGCGCGCGCGCTGGCGGCCGCGATGCCCTCGTGCATCTGGCGCGGGTACCACTCCAGCGCCTGGGCCACGCCGGTGCCAGGCACGAACTTCTGGTCCTGCGGAATGTTGCCCTGCAGCAGCCAGACGCGCAGCGGACCGGTGCCGGCCGTCTCGGCCTGGCCCAGGCCGCGCCAGCGCTCGCCGCCACCCAGGCAGCTGATGACCAGCAGCAGCACCACCAGCCAGGCCAGGGCGCCGCGCGCCACGGTGAACGGCGACCAGTGGCGCGCCTGCACGCGGGCGGTGGGTGGCGTGGACACGTAGACGCCGCCGGCGTTGCGCACGGGCACGGGCCGCACGGGCTGGCGCATCCAGGCCAGGGCGGCGTGCACCGCCCAGGTGAGGACCGAGGCCAGCACATAGGCCAGGATGGCCGCGATGAAGCCCATGCCGTAGACCCCGACCAGCGGCGCCCAGGGCGCCATCAGGTCGACCTGGGCGTAACCGCCCGCGCCCCAGGGAAAGCCGGTGAAGAGCTGGCCGCGCGCAAGCTCGGCCAACGTCCAGGCGGCGGCGAACATCAGCGCCTGTGCGCTGCGCGCCAGCGGCGCCCAGGCGCAGAGGAAGCCCACGGCCAGGGCGTAGTACAGCGCCAGCGCGCCGGCCAGCGCCAGCACGGCCAGGGCGGCCAGCCAGGCCGGCAAGCCGCCATAGGTGTTCATGGAGATGAACAGCCACCAGAAGCTGCCGGCCAGCCAGGCGGTGGCGAACAGCCAGCCGCGCCACATGGCCTGCCCCACGCGCGTGGCGAACTGCAGCGCAAGCACCAGCAGGGCCAGCGACACGATCTGCAGCCCGCCGCTGGGCTGCCCCAGCACCAGGCCCGGCGGCACCCAGGCCGCCGTGGGCCAGGCGATGGCGGCGGCCTGGCCCAGCCCCCCCAGCAGACAGACCCAGAAGAACAGGAAACCCGCCAGCCGCGAACCGCGCCCGGGCGGGCGGCGCGTCATGGGGTGGAAGCTCGAGGGGGTGTGGAGCGATCCGAAAAGGCTGCGCATGGGCCGTGGGTTGGGGGAAGGGGGTCAGGGCTCGGCGGGCACCGGCGCCACCTTGAACCACTTCACGGCACCGCCCTTGGCGTGCAGCACGGTGAAGCGCAGGCCCTCGATCTCGTGCGCCTCGCCGCGCTTGGGCACGTGGCCCATGGTGTGCGCGATCAGGCCGCCGATGGTGTCGAAGTCCTCGTCGGAGAGGTGGAGCTCGAAGGCCTCGTTGATGCGTTCGATCGGGGTGTCGCCACTGACGCGCCAGGTGCTGTCGGCCAGCGCGAAGACGTCGCCAGCGTCCTCGTCGACGTCGAACTCGTCCTCGATCTCGCCGACGATTTCCTCCAGCACGTCCTCGATGGTGATGAGGCCGGCGACGCGGCCGAACTCGTCGATGACGATGGCCAGGTGGTTGCGGTTGCCGCGGAACTCGCGCAGCAGGTCATTCAGGCCCTTGCTCTCGGGCACGAAGGTGGCCGGGCGCAGCAGGGCGCGGATGTTGAGCGAAGGCGCGCGCTGCAGCTTGAGAAGGTCCTTGGCGAGCAGGATGCCGATGATGTTCTCGCGCTCGCCCTCGTAGACCGGAAAGCGCGAGTGCGCGGTGTCGATCACCAGGTGCAGCAGCTCGTCGTAGGGCGCGTCGATGGCGATCATGTCCATGCGCGGCGCGGCCACCATGACGTCGCCGGCGGTCATGTCGGCGATGCGGATCACGCCTTCGAGCATCACGCGGGATTCGGCGTTGATGATGTCGTTGTCCTCGGCCTCGGCGAGGGTCTCGATCAGCTCGTCCTTGGAGTCCGGCCCGGGGTTGATGAACTCGACAAGCTTCTGCAGGAATCCGCGTTTGTCGGGGGGCCGCAGGCCGCGCTGCGGCCCGCTACTGGGGGGGTGGTCGGCCACTGGGGGAGACGGTGGTTGTAACAACGGGCGAGGATACCCCATGGGTTTGAAGGGACAAACCCCTGGCGCGCCGGTGGCGCACCCGGTCCGGCCGCTCAGCCGCGCGCGCGGTCGCGGGCGTCGCGCACGCCTTGGCGGATCTCCTGCAGCAGGCGGATCACGCCCCAGAACTGCTTGGCCTGGGCCTTGAGGTGGTAGTCGGTCACGGCCATCTGGTCGCTGAGCAGTTCGCTCACGCGCGAGTCGAAGTCGGCCGGCGGCAGGCGCAGGTGGGCCTCGGTCTCGGAGCCGGCGCGCTCCAGCACCGCGCCGGCGTTGCGCGCGATCTTGAGCATGGCCGTGTTCTCGGACAGGGCGTGGATGAAGAGCTGGGAGACGCCCTCGTTGCGCGCGTGCGTGACGGCGCGCTCGAACAGCCGGCTGCCGTAGCCCTTGCCGCGCGAGGCCTTGGCCACCGAGACGCCGAACTCGGCGCAACTGCGCAGCTGCGGGTCGACCGAGAAGGCCAGGTGGGCCATGGCGATGAGGTGCAGGCGGCGGTTGAAGATGCCGAAGACCGCGTCGCGGTCGAAGTCCAGGCGCTCGGCGTAGCGGCCGATCTGCTCGTCGGTGGCGGCGTAGCCGAAGCGCAGGTAGCGGTCGGAGGCGTCGAGCGAGAGCAGGTGCCGCACGATCTCGGCGCGGTGGCCGCTGTCGAGCGCGCGGATGGGCACCGTGCCGCTGTCGGTTCGGTCGTCGCGGGGCGGAGCGGGGTCGCGGGTCGCCATGGGGTGTGCGGGCTGGGGAAAGCGCCCAAGTCTGGCCGCAAGCACAGCCACGCGCAAGCGGTCCGGCGCGACGCCCGCTCAGAGCGGCAGCGCGGTGGTGCTCTTGACGCGGTCCATCACGAAGCTGGTCTTGCAGTCCTGCACGCTGGGGTGCTTGAGCAGGGTGTCCATCATGAAGCGCGAGTAGGCGGCCATGTCGGCCACCACGAGGCGCAGCTGGTAGTCCATGTCGCCGGTGAGCGCCACGCATTCCACCACCTCGGGCCAGGCCATCACGCTGGCGCGGAACTCGTCCATGGGGTTGCGCTTGTTGCCCTCGGCGTGCTTTTCCAGGCGCACGCTCACGTGGGCCGTGAGGCCCAGGCCCACGGCCTCGGGCCGCAGCAGGGCCACGTAGCGCGCGATCACGCCCGACTCTTCCAGGCGGCGCACCCGGCGCAGCACCGCGCTGGCCGACAGGCCCACGGTCTCGGCGACCTGGTCGTAGGTGGCGCGTCCATCGGCCTGCAGGCTGCGCAGGATGGCGCGATCGAGCTTGTCCAAGGCTTCCATCGCCGGCATTGTGCAGAAATCCTGCGTGATGGACAAATGGCGCGCCCACAAACGCCGGAATCGTGACACCCTGCGCCGATACAGTGGCCCATCCCCCAGACCCCACGAAGGAGACCGCCATGAACGCCGCCCTGCCCGCTTCCGCCACCGCCTTTCAGGGCTGGGACAACCCCATGGGCACCGACGGGTTCGAGTTCATCGAGTACGCCGCGCCCGACCCCGTGGCCATGGGCGCGCTGTTCGAGCGCATGGGCTTCAAGGCGATCGCCAAACACCGCCACAAGGCCGTGACCCTGTACCGCCAGGGCGAGATCAACTTCATCATCAACGCCGAGCCCGACAGCTTCGCGCAGCGCTTCGCGCGCCAGCACGGGCCCAGCGTCTGCGCCATCGCCTTTCGCGTGAAGGATGCCAAGGCCGCCCACGAGCGCGCCATCTCCTTGGGCGCTTGGGGCTACGCGGGGCAGGCCGGCCCGGGCGAGTTGAACATCCCCGCCATCAAGGGCATCGGCGACTCCATCATCTATTTCATCGACCGCTGGCGCGGCAAGAACGGCGCCAAGGACGGCGACATCGGCAACATCGGCTTCTACGACGTCGACTTCGAGCCCTTGCCCGGCGCCGAGCTCGCCCCGGTGGGCCACGGCCTCACCTACATCGACCACCTCACGCACAACGTGCACCGCGGCCGCATGGCCGAATGGGCCGACTTCTACGAGCGCCTGTTCAATTTCCGCGAGGTGCGCTACTTCGACATCGAAGGCCAGGCCACCGGCGTCAAGAGCAAGGCCATGACCAGCCCCTGCGGCAAGATCCGCATCCCGATCAACGAAGAGGGCAACGAAAAGTCGGGCCAGATCCAGGAGTACCTGGACCGCTACCACGGCGAGGGCATCCAGCACATCGCCATGGGATCGACCAATTTGTACGACACGGTCGACGCGCTGCAGATGGCGGGCGTGAAGCTGCTGACCACCAGCGAGACCTACTACGAGCTGCTGCCCAAGCGCATCCCGAACCTGGCCGAGGACATCGAGGCCCTGAAGCAGCGCAACATCCTGGTGGACGGCGCGCCCGGCGAACTGCTGCTGCAGATCTTCAGCGAGAACCAGCTCGGCCCCATCTTCTTCGAGTTCATTCAGCGCAAGGGCAACCAGGGCTTCGGCGAAGGCAACTTCAAGGCCCTGTTCGAGACCATGGAGCTCGACCAGATGCGCCGCGGCGTGCTGCAGAAAACCTGAGCATCCGGCGGAGAACACCATGGCCGTCGAACCCGTCGTCTACGGCGCCAGCGAGCGCCCCCCGCGCGGGGACTATTCGCGCGCCCGCGACGACTACACCTGCCCGCAGAACTGGTCGGCCTACACCGAGGCCGACCACGACACCTACCGCCGGCTCTACGAACGCCAGAGCGCCCTCTTGCCCGGCCTGGCCGCGCAGGCCTTTGTCGACGCCCTGCCCGCCCTCGGCGTGCGCGACCGCATCCCGCGCTTCGACGAGATCAACGAGCGCCTGCGCCCGGCCACCGGTTGGGAAATCGTGGCCGTGCCCGGGCTGATCCCCGAGCGCCCCTTCTTCGACCTGCTGGCCCACCGCCGCTTCCCGGTGACCGACTGGATCCGCACGCCGCAGGAGTTCGACTACATCGTCGAACCCGACGTCTTCCACGACCTGTTCGGCCACGTGCCCCTGCTGTTCAACCCGGTGTTCGCCGACTACGTGCAACGCTACGGCCAGGGCGGGCTGAAGGCGCACGACCTCGGCGCGGGCGAGCTGCTCTCGCGCCTGTACTGGTACACCATCGAATTCGGGCTGATCCGCGAGCCGCAGGGCCTGCGCGCCTATGGCGCCGGCATCCTCAGCTCGTCTGGCGAACTGCGCCACAGCGTCACCAGCCCGCGCGCGCGGCGCATCGCGCTCGACCTGGTGCGCTGCATGCGCACCCGCTACAAGATCGACGACTACCAGGCCACCTACTTCGTCATCGACAGCTTCGAGCAGCTCTTCGACATGACAGCGCCCGACTTCACGCCGATCTACGACACCGTGCGCTCGCTCGGCGAATTGCCGGCCGACGCCAGCATCGCCAGCGACTCGCCCATCACCCTCGGCTGAAACGCCAGGTCCACGTGCGCCGCGCCCGGCACCAGCCGGTTGTCGGCGCCGGGCAGCGTGGCGGTGGGTGCCGGGAACACGATGTTGTCGGTGTCCGCGTACCAGCACACGAAGCCGGCGTAGGGCAACTCGCCGCGCTGCGCGCGCTCGCGCTCGGCGAGCTGGCCCAGCCAGTCCCCGTCCACGCGCATCTGGCGGCCATTGACGACGCGGCTGAAACGGCTGATCCAGGTCCCGCGGTGCGGGCTGCCGATGGTGACCACCCTGGCCACGCGCGCGGCATTGCGCGGATCGGCCACCAGCCAGGCGCGGGCCGCGAGGCCGCCCATGCTGTGGCACACCAGGGCCGGCCGGTCCGGGCCCAGGCGCTCGGCGCGCCGAACGGCCCCCTCCACCAGCGGCACATAGTCGTCGATCGAGCCGAACACCGGCTCCAGGTTGACCGTCGCATAGGCCAGGCCCCGTTCGCGCAAGGCGCGCAGCCAGGGCAGCCAGAAGCCCCGGTTGCACACGAAGCCATGGATCAGCACCACCGCCCCACCGGGGCCCGGCATCGGTGCCGGGGTATCCGGCAAGAGACGCCAGCGAAAGGGTTGGCGCCAGGCGAACACCCGGGGGGCCACCAGCACCTCGCGCCACCAGGCGCGCACCCAGGCGGTCCAGGGCGTGACCGCGCCGCGGCCCTGGCGGCGGGTGTCCTCGCGGTTCACCCAGGCCGCCAGCGCGCATTCGACGCCCAAGGCCAGGGCGTGCCCGGACAGCACGGTCGCCGCCAGCAGCAGCGCCCCGGTCGGGTGCCCGCGCCACCACAGGCCCACCGCCAACAGCAGCAAGAGGCCTGCGCCGCACACCAGCAAACGCTGCAGGTCGGCCAGGGCCGAGCGGGCGGTAGGATGTGGTGTCGGCTCGCGCATGCACCGACTATCTCACGCCAACAGCATTCATCGCCGCCGATCACGCCAGGTTTCACCTGCACATGAGTTTCAACACGGCTTTCGCCGACCAGATCCGCGCCCACCTGCACAGCGTGGCCGCGCTCCGCCAGGGGGCCCTGGGCTCGCCCGCCCATGCCGCCGCGGTGCACACCGTGAAACGGCTGCAGGCCCGGCGCTTCCGCGCCAGCTACGCCGATCTCGCCACCGATCCGCGCACCCAGCCGGCGGTGCGCTTCTTTCTGGAGGAGCTGTACGGTGAACACGACTTCTCCCGCCGCGACGAGCAGTTCGGGCGCATCGCCGGCGCGCTCGAACGCCTGTTCCCTGCCGCCGTCGCCCAACTGGCGGTCGATCTGACCGAAATTCACGCGCTCACCGAGCGGCTGGACGATGCCCTCGCCGGGCACTGGCTGGGGCAGGCCGAGGGCACGCCCAGCGCCGAGCGCTACACCCTGGCCTGGCGCGCCTGCGGCGCCCGCGGCGAGCGCGAGCGCCAGTTGGCCGTGGTCCAGCACATGGGCCAGGAGCTGCAGCGGCTGACCCGCATGCGCTCGCTGCGGCTGGGCCTTCGCATGATGCGCAAACCCGCAGAAGCGGCCGGCCTGGACGCCCTGCAGCATTTTCTCGAGTCCGGCTTCGATGCCTTTGCCGCGCTCGGCGACGCC